>CAJWIB010000021.1 GCA_913041095.1 uncultured Rhodospirillaceae bacterium
ATGAGCCAGAAACTCTCTCTTATCAAATACTACAAGCTAGTGCCATAGATGTTGATAGGGAACAGTTGCAATATACTACCTAAGCTGAATAATCTCATTGTAGAGATAATTGGTCTTTGGTAGAATATTATTAGAAAAAGATCAAAGATTGAACCCGAATATTTTCATACATTTAGACTATAACGTTCATAAAGGGAGCAGAATATGTCGAAAACACCAACTAAGTTTATAATCGCAAGTGCCGCTATTGCCGCGGCAATAGGCGTAGGAACAGTGAAACCGTTAAATGCTGCAGAATTTAATTTGCGCATGCATAGTTTTATTCCGCCAGTCGCAAACCCAGCTAAAACTTGGTTAATACCATGGGCAAAAAAAATCAAAAAAGCATCGGGTGGCCGTGTTAATGTTAAAACCTTCTGGAAAATGCAATTAGGCGGCAAACCTCAGGCATTACTTGATCAAGTTCGGGATGGTGTTGTTGATATGGTTTGGACGCTTCCAGGCTTTACAACAGGGCGTATGCCAAAAGCAGAAATCTTTGAACTTCCTTTTCTTCATAAGGATGCCTTGTCATCCACACTTGCCCTACAAGATTATAAGGACAAACATTTGGGCAAAGAAACAGGCGATTTTCATGTTTTACTGATGCATGTTCATGCTGGTGTCCTTTTTATGACTAAAAAGCCGGTTCGTAAAATGGCAGACCTAAAGGGCATGAAAATACGTGGCGCGAACCGAACTTCTGTCTTACTTCTTCAGGCCCTTGGAGCAGACGGAATTGCCACACCTTTAGGCCGAATTCCGCCTATGCTTTCGAAAGGTGTGATCGACGGTGTTTTATTGCCATACGAAATTGCACCAGCGGTAAAAATGCATGAATTAGGTAAATATTTCACTGATCTCTCAGCTCCAGCGACCAGAATGAATACTGCCGTGTTTACATTTTTAATGAACAAAAAAAGCTATGCCAAATTACCAGCTGCCATGAAAAAAGTTATCGATGACAATTCTGGTAGAAACATTGCTGCCGCTGCGGGCAAAAACTGGGAAGCTATCGAAGCTCCATCTAAAAAAATAATGCAATCAAAGAAGAAAAATAAATTCTCGACCCTAAATGCAACTGAATCGGATAAGATCAGAAAAGTAGCACAAGCCGTCTACGGTAAGGTAGTATCAGAGCTGAAAAGTAAACATGGTATCAACAATGGCCAGCAGCTCATAGACGATGCTCGGGCAATGATCGCAAAATATAGCAAGTAATTAACCTTTCGAACATAAAAGACTGTGACTGAAGGTTTCGAAACAACCTACCGGCCTACCGATAAGGTAGGCCGGGTTCTCTATAAATACTCAGCTGCCCTTGCTATCTTTGGCAGTTTCATCATTGGATTTATGGGACTATCAATAGCCGTTAGCGTAATTGGTCGGGCGACGGGTATTGGCTCAATCTCAGGTATTTACGATTTAATAGAAATTTGGACGTGCACCGCAATTTTTGCAGTATTACCTTACTGTCAACTAATGCGAGAAAACGTTATTGTCGACTTCATCTTGACCAGAGCATCAACACGGATGAAAGCAATTTGCGATGCTGCTGGAAGTTTAATATTCTTACTAATTGGAATATTGCTGACTTGGCGCCTTATTTATGGCGGCATAGATATGTACAATAATAACGAATCTTTCACGACAATTGGATTCCCGCGTTGGCTTTCTTTCCCATATGCAACTTTATGTATGACACTATTAATAGTCGTCTGTTTCTATACTTTAGCTCGCAGTATTTCTGAAGCCAGGGCTAATAAGTTTATTGACGATTCCTTGAATCGTCCCGGGCCCGAAATTCACGGTGAGCATTAAATGTTTGATTTAACTGGTTTAGAATACGGTGTTATTGGTTTCGTAGTGCTGATGGCACTGCTTGCTCTTAGAATTCCAATCGGTGTAGCCATGCTGTTGGTAGGTTTGGGCGGCTACGTTGAAATAGCTGGTAAGGTTGCCTTACTCAGTTATCTTAAGACCGAGGTCTATTATAGGTTTTCAACTTTTGATTTATCCGTCGCCCCCTTATTTATTTTGATGGGGCAACTCGCTTCAAAAGCAGGTTTATCTCAAGCACTATTTACAGCAGCTAATCGCTGTTTAGGCCACTTCCGTGGCGGTGTTGCCATGGCATCAGTTGGCGCATGTGCTGGATTTGGTGCAATCAGCGGCTCTTCACTAGCAACAGCTGCCATAATGGGTCAAGCAGCTCTTCCAGAGTTAAAGCGGTTCAAATATTCAGGCTCATTAGCAACAGGCTGTCTAGCCGCTGGCGGTACCCTCGGTATACTCATACCACCGTCACTAATCCTCATAATTTACGCAGTTATGGTAGAAGCCAATATTGCCACCCTTTTTCAAGCGGCACTCCTTCCTGGGATCCTTGCAGCTTTAGGCTACCTACTAGTGATTGCAATTATGGTGCGCATTAATCCTGAATCAGGTCCCGCTGCACCAAAAGCCACCCGTAAAGAAAGATGGGAATCTATCTTAGATATCTGGGGTGTATTACTTATATTTTTGTTAGTCATGGGTGGTATTTACACTGGAATCTTTACCCCAACCGAAGGCGCTGGCATTGGTTGTGTCGGCACGTTTTTGCTGGCTGTTACCCGGGGCGGAATGCGCTGGGAAGGTATTAAGGATGTATGTCTAGGAACAGCATCCACAACAGGTCTTATTTTTCTTATTATTCTCGGTGCCGCAGTATTTAGCGCCTTTTTAGGCTTTACAGAACTGCCTAATGACCTCGCGGAATTCTTCAGTAACTCGGGTCTACCTCCAGTCACTGTTATCATTATGATGGTTGTAGTTTATATCCTCCTCGGCTTCATTATGGATAGTCTCTCCATGATACTTCTCACCGTTCCAATTTTTTGGCCAATTATAGCGGCCCTGGATTTCGGCATGCCAGTCGAAGACGTAAAGCTTTGGTTTGGAATTATTTCTCTTATCGTCGTCGAAGTGGGTTTAATAACGCCACCTGTTGGCATGAATGTATTTGTCATTAGCTCCATGGCGAAAGATGTGCCGATGATTGAAACTTTCAAGGGTGTTATTCCGTTCTTCTTGTCCGATACCGTGCGCGTTGCATTCATTATTTGGTTGCCATCACTCACACTTATCTTGCCGAATTTTTGGGCTTCGGATTAGAATTTCATCAGCAATATACTCGATAAACTTATTAATATTAATTCAACCGCAGACCAAAAATAAAAAACTCTGACGACAGACAGCCCGAGGATGGCGTCGAAGATGCCGGGGAGTCGCATCTTACCGTGGAACTGCCAACACAACTGCAATGATTTTTCTGATCCTGCTCGGGGCTGGTATTTTCAATGCTTTTCTGGGCTTTAGTGAGCTTCTTATCTTGGCTGCCGAATTCTTCAAAGAATCGACACTTTCACCCTATACCATCCTGTTGAGCATGATCGTAATGTATATCCTGCTTGGCTTTATTATGGGTTCACTATCCATGATCCTGCTGACCATCCCGATCTTCTGGCCGATTATCGCCGGCTTGGACTTTGGTCTTGGTCAAGATGATCTGAAACTTTGGTTCGGGATTATTACCCTGATAGTCGTCGAAGTTGGTTTAATAACACCGCCGGTTGGTTTGAATGTATTTGTTATTAACTCAATGGCCAAAGAGGTACCGATGATTGAGACCTTTAAAGGTGTCATTCCGTTCCTCATTTCAGACGGTGTGCGCGTCGTGATCATTATTGCAATTCCGTCATTTACCCTGATCCTGCCGCATTTGCTAGCACTCGAGTAAAACTCTCTCAATTCGGAATAACTTTCCGCTAGTGACATTGATCTCCTAAACGCCGATCATCGAAATACGTGCGCTCAACCATGCACGCCAATGACAGCAGCGGCGATGGTCACAAAGCTTAAAGTAATCAGCACAATGTGGGCTCTAAAAATTAGCCCCAAAACACGTTTTGGGTCTGAGTGCGCTTGTTTTTCAAACCATTTGTGGAGGAGCAGTGGCTCCAAAATAAATATCACAACGGTAAAAACCACATAGATAAAAATCATCGCGTGAACCCACCAATAGGCCGGGTCAAGCAGTCGTTGCCAGGCATCCAACACATAGAGCATATAAAGCCCCGTTAGACCGGTGATCTGGGTGGTGTATTTAGCCTGCCTGGCAACGCGGGCCTCAATCTGTTCAAACGTGCAGGTGCTTTCACCGGCATCGGCACCGCGCCGTAAAACCGGCAAGATAATAAACGTAGTAAAGGAAACACTGCCGATCCACATCACCACAGCAATGACGTGCAGCGCACGGGCTATCGCAAACTCATCCATCACAGATTATTCGGCTTGGCTAACATCACGAACCGCACCTCGGGCAGCACTGGTGGTCAGGGCTGCATAAGCACGAAGGGCCTGCGTTATCACACGTGTGCGCGGGGCAGCCGGCTTCCAGGCATCTTTGCCTTTGGCATCCATGGCATTGCGGCGGCGTTGCAGTTCAGCGTCATCAACTACGACATTGATCGTCCGATTGGGAATATTAATATCGATCGTGTCACCCTCCTCAACCAGACCAATATTGCCACCTTCCGCTGCTTCAGGTGAAGCATGACCGATGGATAAACCGGAAGTACCGCCGGAAAAACGGCCATCAGTGACCAGCGCGCATTCTTTGCCCTTGCCCATCGATTTCAGATAACTCGTAGGGTACAGCATCTCCTGCATGCCAGGCCCGCCTTTCGGCCCCTCATAACGTATCAGAACAATATCACCGGAATTTATTTCTCGGCTTAGGATAGACTTACAGGCATCATCCTGACTTTCGAAAATTCGCGCCGGTCCAGAAAATTTGAGATTACTGGGATCGACACCGGCGGTTTTAACAATGCAACCGTCCAAGGCGATATTGCCATAGAGCACAGCCAAGCCGCCATCCGCACTGTAGGCGTTTTCGACCGAGCGGATGCAGCCGTTTTCACGGTCATCATCCAGGCTTTCATAGCGGTTCTGCTGGCTGAATGCCTCAATCGTTTTAACGCCACCCGGCGCCGCGCGATAAAATTTCTGAACATTCGGGTCGTTGGATTTAATTATATCCCATTGATCAATCGCATTGCCAAGAGTTGGCGCATAAGTGGTTGTGACATTCCGGTCCAACAAGCCGCCGCGGTCAAGCTCGCCCAGAATACCCATAATGCCGCCAGCACGGTGGACATCTTCCATGTGGTAGTCCTGAGTGCTGGGCGCGACTTTACAAATGTTCGGCACCTTTCGAGACAGGCGATCAATATCCTGCATGGTGAAATCCACATCCGCTTCCTCGGCAATCGCCAGCAGATGCAGAACCGTATTGGTCGAACCTCCCATCGCAATATCAAGGGTCATAGCATTTTCAAAACCCGCTTTGCCAACGGCGCGAGGCAATGCAGTTTCATCTTCTTCTTTGTAGTACCGCCGGCAGTTTTCAACTATTTGCCGCCCGGCGCTCAAAAACAGCTCTTTTCGATCATTGTGGGTTGCCAAAGCGCTACCGTTGCCGGGCAATCCCATTCCCAAGGCTTCGGCCAAACAGTTCATTGAGTTGGCAGTGAACATCCCCGAGCACGAGCCGCAAGTTGGGCAGGATTCGCGCTCATATTCTTCGGCCAGTTTATCACTGACATCCGGATTTGCTCCTTCGATCATGGCATCGATCAAATCAATGGCGATTTCCTTGCCATCTACCTCAATTTTGCCAGCTTCCATTGGTCCACCCGAGACAAAAATAGCAGGTATGTTCAGCCGCATCGCCGCCATCAGCATACCGGGCGTGATCTTGTCACAATTTGAAATACACACCATCGCATCAGCACAATGGGCGTTGACCATATACTCGGTTGAATCGGCGATGATCTCGCGTGACGGGAGAGAATACAGCATGCCGTCATGACCCATGGCGATACCGTCATCGACCGCAATGGTATTAAACTCCTTGGCGACGCCGCCAGCGACCTCGACTTCACGCGCGACAAGCTGACCCAAATTCTGAAGATGAACATGGCCCGGCACAAATTGGGTGAAGGAATTTACAATGGCGACAATTGGTTTGCCAAAATCATCGTCGGTCATTCCAGTAGCGCGCCATAAACCTCGCGCACCCGCCATATTGCGACCATGAGTCGATGTCTTAGAACGTAAATCTGGCATAACTTTTCCTCTGCCTGCTGAGCTTTATATGATGGGGCGTATTCATACCTGAATATATAGCCGATACAATATTTAAGTCGATGATGGTGACCCAGCTTAAAGGCTGCCAAGATTGCCTTTCGTCATTTCATCCAACGTCTCTTCAAGCTTTTTCAAGCGCTTTTCAAGATCAACATCCAATCTGATCAATTTGTAAATACGAGATGATGATAGGGAAAATGATTTATGAACCACTTCCTACTTGAGGTAATTTGAGATATCGTGTTATGCATAAAAGCAAGAGTGAAAAAAACTTGGATACCTTATCAAATTTTAAATATCTTCAAGGGAGATCATAATGAAAAATAGACTTTTAGAATTCGTAGTAGCTGTATCTGCGGTGGCATTACTATCTGTTACTACGACTGCTGGTGCGGGAACACTCGAAGACGTAAAAAAACGCGGCGTGCTACGTTGCGTTGTCAGCACTGGAGTTGCAGGCTTCGCTTATCCGGATAAAAGTGGTGTTTGGAAAGGCTTTGACATCGATTTCTGCCGTGCAACTGCTGCGGCGGTCTTGGGAGACTCGAAAAAGATCAAGGCGGTCACCTCGACCGGTAAAACTCGCTTCACCAAACTCAACGCGAATGAAGGCGACGTGCTATGGCGGAACACTACCATTACTTTCTCGCGTGATGTTGGCGTGAAACTCCGTTTCCACGGCGTCAACTACTATGATGGTCAAGGCTTCATGGTAAATAAAAAACTCGGTGTTAAGAGTGCCAAGGAACTTAATGGAGCCTCAATCTGCATCCAGACCGGCACAACGACCGAGCTCAATCTAGCCGATTATTTCCATGCCAACGGCATGAAATACGAGGCAGTGCCTATCGAGACCAATGACGAAGCTCGTCAGAACTACGTTGGTGGACGGTGCGATGTCTACACCACTGATGCTTCGGGCCTGGCTGCGACCCGATCAACATTTTCAGATCCTAATAATCATATCATCTTACCTGAGATCATCTCAAAGGAACCCCTAGGTCCCGCCACCCGTCATGGTGACGATCAATGGTCTGATATTGTTACCTGGGTTTACTATGCAACGGTAACGGCTGAGGAAAAGGGCGTTACACAGGCTAATGTCGATAAGATGAAAAGCTCCAAGGATCCTGAAATCTTGAGGTTGTTGGGCGTTGAAGGCGCTCAGGGTAAAGAGTTGGGTCTCAGTAAGGACTGGGCCTACAACATCATCAAGCAGATCGGCAACTATGGTGAGATCTTTGAGCGGAATATTGGTGTAAAAACCCCGATTGGCCTGAGCCGTGGACTGAATGATTTGTGGACGCGTGGCGGCTTACAATATGCGCCACCGTTCCGTTAAGACCGGCTAGCAGACGATCAATTTAGAAACGTACCGGCGCTCTCTGGCGCCGGTATGTTTCGGCTTTTCTTTTCGTCTGTATTTACTTATTTTTTCCTGTTATCACGGTGTAAAACTCTAAGAAGTAGAGACATCAACCATGGCCGTAATTTCCGAGAATGGTGCCAACACGCGCAACTTGATAACGCGCCTTTGGAGCAATCGGGAAACTCGTTCTGTCATCATACAGATCGTGACATTGACGGTAATATTCGCCACTCTTGCGTTCATTTTCCGCAATGTCGTTATCAACCTCGACGCGAGGGGAAAGGAGTTCAATTTTGATTTTCTGTTTCACCCCGCTGCTTACGACATAACGTTTTCACCTTTTATTGAATACAGCTCTAGATCCACACATCTGCGGGCTGCGGTCGTCGGCATTCTTAACACTTTGTTAGTTGCCGCGTGTGGTATCGTCTTAGCAACACTCCTGGGCTTCATTATGGGAATTCTCAGGCTCTCTTCGAACTGGATAGTGAACCGTACTGTTTATTGCTTCTTGGAATTTACGCGTAACGTCCCTGTTCTTCTGCATATCCTGTTTGTTCACGGGCTTATCGTGATCCAGCTGCCAGTGCCAAAGAAGGCGGTAAATCTTGCTGATTCCTTCTTTCTCACAAATAGGGGATTTTTTATTCCCAAGCCTGTTTGGGAATCTGGATCAGGGCTTGTCGCGGTAGTATTACTGATCTCGATCGCTTTCGTTGTATTATTTAAACGTTGGGCGAAAAAGGCTCAAGACTCGACAGGGCGAGTTTATCCCGTTTTGGGGATTTCGACTGGAGTAATTGTAGGAGCAACGGCTTTAGCTTTCCTTGCCGCGGATATGCCACTTTCCTGGAATATTCCTGAGTTAAGGGGATTCAACTTCAGTGGTGGAATTGCGATCAAACCCGAGTTCATCGCGCTGTGGCTAGCTCTTTCATATTATACGTCCAGCTTTATTGCGGAGATTGTCCGCGGGGGCATTCTTGCGATTAGCCATGGGCAGACAGAAGCGGCACATGCGCTCGGACTTCGCCCCAACAGGACATTGCAGCTTATCATTATCCCCCAAGCTCTTCGCGTAATCGTGCCACCTTTAGCTAGCCAGTATCTAAACCTGACAAAGAATTCCTCTTTAGCAATTGCTATCGGCTACATGGACGTCGTTGCGACGGTGGGTGGCATTACGCTAATGCAAACTGGTAAAGAGATGGAAACAATGATTATCGTTCTTTTAACCTACCTGGTCTTCTCTCTAATTATCTCAGGATTCATGAATTTGTATAATAAAAAGATGGCGTTGGTAGAGAGATGAGGAATGTCTGATACAGCAAAAACCTACAAAATTGGCCAGCATCCGGATTTGCCGCCACCACGCACCGAAGTCGGTGTCCTCGGCTGGTTCAAACATAAACTCTTTTCGACACCGTTAAACATAGCGTTGACCCTCCTAGCCGCCTGGTTTCTATGGTCGGTGATACCACCGCTGTTCGAGTGGATCGTATTGGATTCAGTTTGGACGGCGGAGTCACGGAAAGAATGCTGGGGTAAGATGGAGGTACCGGAAGGTGGCGCCTGCTGGGCTTTCATCAAAGATCGGCTTGAGCTTTTTATTTATGGGTTTTATCCCGCACCCCAGCGTTGGCGCGTCAATCTGTCGTTTGTGCTTTTGATAATGGCGATCGTACCAGTTCTTTATGACAAGATGCTGGCCAGAAAATTCGGGCTCTGGTACTCGGTGGCCTTCCCGTTTATCGCCGGCTGGCTTCTGGTCGGCGGTTTTGGCTTAACCCCCGTTGAAACTGACCAATTTGGCGGCATCATGCTTACGCTGATTATAGGCGTCACTGGCATCTCCTTTTCGCTCCCGATTGGTGTACTCCTCGCCCTCGGGCGTCGGTCGAAGATGCCAGTCCTAAGAATAGTGTGCGTTATGTTCATCGAGTTCATCCGTGGTGTACCCCTGATTGCCTTGCTGTTCATTGCATCAACCATGCTAAATTACTTTCTTCCACCGGGAACAGTCTTCGATCTGTTGTTGCGGGTGCTTATCATGGTTACATTATTTTCGTCAGCTTACATTGCCGAAGTTGTTCGTGGCGGATTACAGGCTATTCCTAATGGTCAGTTCGAGGCTGCAGATTCGCTCGGCTTAACCTACGTGAAAGCCCACCTGTTAATTATCCTGCCACAGGCTCTAAAGATCTCAATACCGGGTATCGTCAATACATTCATTGGGCTTTTCAAAGATACCACGTTGGTTTTGATCATCGGTATGCTCGATCCATTGGGTATTGGACGAGCATCACTGGCAGATGCCGTCTGGGCGGGATTGGCGCGCGAAGTCTATCTCTTTATCGCCCTTTTCTTTTTCATCTGTTGCTTCAGTATGTCGAGATACTCACTATACCTGGAGCGAAAACTCCATACCGGCCACTAGCGTAACCAGGACGCAGAATCCGATCGGAAAAAAACTAGGAGGTAATATTATGCCAACAATCGCAACCGATGGCATTGCAGAGGACAAAATTCGCCACCCGACGAAAAAGCTAACAATCAGCGAAGAGGTGGCAATCGAGATGGTCGCTGTCCATAAATGGTACGGCGAGTTCCACGTTCTCAAGGACATTAACCTGACCGTCAATGCCGGTGAGCGCATTGTAATCTGTGGACCATCAGGATCCGGCAAATCCACTCTGATCCGTTGCATAAATCGGCTTGAGGAGCATCAGAAGGGGAAAATCGTAGTTGATGGCGTCGAACTGACTAGCAATCTGAAAAACGTTGAGATCATCCGCTCCGAGGTCGGTATAGTGTTTCAGCAGTTTAATCTTTTCCCCCACCTCACAGTCCTAGAAAACTGCTCGTTAGCGCCGATCTGGGTACGCAAGATGCGCAAAGCCGAAGCGGAAGAAATTGCGATGAAATACCTCGAAAGAGTTAGGATCCCCGAACAGGCAGCAAAGTACCCGGGTCAGCTTTCGGGCGGTCAACAGCAACGTGTTGCAATTGCTCGCTCGTTGTGTATGAACCCTCGGATTATGTTGTTCGATGAACCAACCTCGGCGCTCGACCCTGAGATGATTAAGGAAGTGCTCGACGTGATGGTCGAGCTCGCAGAATCCGGAATGACCATGCTCTGCGTTACCCATGAGATGGGCTTTGCAACAGCGGTGGCCAACCGCGTAATTTTCATGGACTTTGGAGAGATTATCGAACAAAACGAACCACACAATTTCTTCAACAACCCGCAGTCAGAGCGCACCAAGCTATTCCTGAGCCAGATCCTCCACCACTGACAAGTTATTAGGCTAGATTTAGCTGGGTATGCATTATCACCTTTAGTGCAGCCTTTGCCGATTTTCTGCCGTTTCAGGATCTCCCTTTCGGGTTAAAAGACTTTGTCGATATTTTAAGCCCTTTCGGATCAGGATGTTGAATCTGCTCCCTCGGCAGAAAAGGTATACTCTCTTCCCATTTGTCGCCATAGATATCCGGTCTTCCTTCTGGGAACAGTCTCGGATACGGAACCGGCAGTTTATAAAGCTTTGAAGCGGTGACACCCATAATCAAGTTGATCTCGTCCTGAGTAAGCCAGTCACCCACTCTATCTATCGTCCTTAACCCCTAGCCATAGAAGTCGGATTGGTAGGTAGGAACCGCCGGGAAGTCTTCATAACCAAATGCCATTATCGACATCGTCTTTCTATATTCCAAAGGTTTTAATTTAGGCCCGAACTTCTCAATAGTATCTCTCACTATATATTGAGGAACGTTACCGTAGTCGTGCCCCCACATAAGCTTATTCGCGGTAACACCCGCCTCAAAGGCAATCTCAAACTGCTTCTCACTCCACCCCCCCGTCTCCATATACACATTATCCAGAGATCCGATTACCGTATAGGCTTCTTTAATGGCGTCCATTCCCCTTTCACGTTCTCCTTCAACGGCTCCATGGGTCTGAACAATTTTTGCTTCGGGATTCATCTCTGACACCTTTGCCAATAGATCTATGAGTTTCCACTCGCCTTCTCTCATACGAATAAATTGATCGTGGCAAAGAACCGGAACATCATACTTGACGCCGAGTTCACAAAGAGCCGCCCTCTCTTCCACCCTATGCTCAAAACTCAAGGCACCTTCTGCCCCCGGAATCTGTCCGCTCCTTGCCATTGAACCTGGCGGAAATTCTCCGATTCTCACGAAATACGCGGTTTTCAGCGCCTCCTCGGTCTCTTCAAGGGCTGCCTTGAATGTCCATGGGCTCCACCGCGCGTCGCAGTAAGCACTGTCTTCTGATCGCTGCAGCATGCCCTGAACCGATCCGGAAACCTCTTGACGAGTTTAGCCTGTGTCTCTTTTAGGGTACCTGGAATACTTGGAAGCAGGATCGCCATATCCACGCCATACCTGTCCATGTCGTACGTTGTCAGAAAACAGTTATCAAAAGGTCAAGTTCATGTTCCAGGCCATTCCATTCATTCCTCTCGACCATCTCCCAGCCTTCTTCGGTTCCCGGTTGATACAAAGTCGTAATATGACAATGTGTATCAACAATAATTCTGGAAATGCTTCTTATCTCAGATCTCCTAATTCTTGAGGGTAACGACCCTCTGTTTCCAAAGTTAAATACAACGCCAAATTGCACAAACCCCAAAACCAATAAAATAACTTATCTATAGCTGACCTGTTTTGGCGTTGGTCAGCGTGCGCAACCGGTCACCGATTAAATTAAAGCTCAGAATGGTAAAGAACATCGCCGCTGCCGGTACGAAGGTGACATGTGGTGCATAACCCATTTCAGAGTAACCTTCGGAAATCATCTTGCCCCAGGTCGGATTGGGCGGCGGCAGACCAACGCCTAAGAACGACAGAATACCTTCGATCACAATGACCCGGGACATGCCGATGACGGCCAGCGCCAAAACGGGAATGATCACGTTGGGCAGTAATTCCTTAAACATAATACGCAGATGAGAAGCGCCCTGCGCCCGCGCCGCCAGGACAAATTCACGCTTGGCATATAAAATTGTATTGGCCCGAGCGACGCGCAAATCACCAACCATACCGAAAAAGCCCAAAACCAAGATCATATTCAGTAGGGTTGGCCCTAAGAAAAACAGGATGGCCATGATGGCAACAATATTCGGAAAAGCCAGAATGGCATCAACGAAAATACCGATGGCACCATCTACTTTCCCCCGGAAATAGCCGGCGCACATGCCAAATGTCACACCCAACACCAAACTGATCAGGGGTGCAGTATAAGCAATTTTCAGCGACACTTGAGCCCCATACACAATCCGCCCCAACATGTCTCGGCCAACCGGGTCAGTGCCTAGAATATGACCCTCGGTAAACATCTTGCCGAAGGTATTTCTCAAATTGGTTTTCAGTGGATCCTGAAATGGTAGAAAATCAGCAAAGGCCGCACTAAAGGTGATAATGCATACCCAGCTGACGGCAATCCAGAAGACAATACCCAAACGGGACCAATTTCTTTTTTCATCGGTACTTGCAGCTCCATTTTGTTTGGTTAATGGCGCGACGGCTGTTTTACTCATGACCGCGCCCTCGCATTGTGGCCGACCCGCGGATCAAGCACCGCATAAAGCATATCGACGACTAAATTGATGGCGACATAAGCGATGGCGATCAGCGTTACTCCTCCTTGCAACAGCATTGAATCGCGATTATCAATGGCATCGAGAATAAGTTTCCCCATACCGGGGAGTGAAAAAATTTGTTCGATAATCACTGTTCCACTGATCAGAAAACCAAATTGCAAACCGAGTACGGTCACCAGCGTAAAGGAAGAGGGCCGCAACGCGTGACGGAACAAAATATAACCGGTCGACATTCCCTTAGCTTTTGCGAGTGCAATATAGTCTTCCTGCAAAGTTGCAATGAGGTCAACACGCAGTACACGCAATAAAACGGGCGCCTCCAAAAGACCGATAACCGTCGCAGGTAAAATATAATGATAAAGATTTTTGCCGAGACCTTCATCGATCGGAAAATAGCCGCTCGCCGGTAGCATCTGCCAGGCAACAGCAAAAACAAAGACTAAGAGGATTGCCATTAAAAACGGTGGCATGGCCACAATCCCGAAGGTTACCGTACTGATCAGCCGGTCCACAGTTTTATCGGCTCTGAGCGCCGAATAGACACCAAACGGTAAGGCAATAAGCAGCGCTAGTGTCTGGGCTAGGATCAGCAACTCAATCGTCACCGGCAGGCGCTCCATCAGCAATTCCCACACCGGTGCTATTTGGACATAAGACTCGCCAAAATCTCCTTGCAAAACGCCACCGAGCCAGGAAAAATAGCGGATAATAATCGGCCGATCCAACCCTAGCTCTTTACGGAGCTCATTGCGGACTTCGACAATACTTTCCGGGTTATCCATCGTGCCATCGGCGCCGCCCAGAATCGCATCCGCCGCGTCTCCCGGCAGGATGTTCAAAAGGGCAAAGCTCGCGAACGTCACCAGGAAAAAGACCGGAATCAACCGGAGGAGTCTGTAGCGCAGATATTTCATTAACAGTATTTCACTGATTGTAAAAAGTAGGGCCTACCAATTTAATGTTGGTAGGCCCCTTCTATTAATAGGCAATTATTTGTCTAACCAAATCCGTTGATATTTTGGATGAATAGAGAGTGGACGAATAACATTTTTGACATGTGGCCAATAGGCTAGGGTCACATCGCCCTGCTCCCACGGTAAAATGAGAGCCTTATCAACCAAGGTTTTTTGCAAATGGCAGCTTGCTTTCATGCGCGCGTCCCTGCCACGAGCAGCTTTTACGGCATCGATTGCAGCATCCACTTCGGGATCTTTCAAGCGAAAGATGTTAGCGCGTGACTTTGAATGGAAGTTCATCGCCACTAGGCTTGGGTCGGCATTGAAACTATAATTGTGCCACCAGACATCGAATTTTCTGGACTGAACTGCACGCGCCCATTGCGGACCGCGCGGTCCGGGCTTAACGGCAACTTCGACGCCAACTGCTTTCCAATAGGCCTGGAAGGCTTCACCGACGCGGATTAAGTCACGTAAACCCACTATGTTGAGTGTAAATTTAACTGGCTTGCCATATTCCTTAAGCAACGCTTTGGCTTTTTCCGGATTGTATTCCGGGAATTCAATGCCTTTGCAGTGCCAGGGATGATTCGGTGCATACATATGGGTTGGTGCTTTCTCTATAATTTTGGTAATCACCGCCCTGAGTGGATCTCGATCCAGCGCATGGATCAGCGCTTTCCGTACACGAATATCTTTAAAGGTCGGATGTGACTGATTAAAAGCAACACCTAGACCGGCAAAGAAGTTTGGTCCGCTCGTAACAACCAACCGTTTATCCTTTTGGGCATCATCAGCCAGCCACGGTGGAACCCAGATAAAATCCATCTGACCGGATTGCAACGCCTGGAAACGACTGATTTGCTGGCGAAGAATTTGCAGATGAATTTCATCAACATGCTGATTGGCTTTATCCCAATAGTGTGGGTTTTTGGCCAAGACAATGCTGGAACTCCGACGCCATTTCTTCAGCATGTAGGGGCCGGCACCGACAGTATTATTATTAAAGGTCTTCTTGCCTTTATTGGCATCAAGATAGGCTTTCGGCCGGACCCACCACAACAAGTCGTTAAGTGTCATAATTGTTTTCCAACCTGGGCTTGGCTCGGAGAAAACAAAATCAACGACGTATTTGCTAGGTGCTTCGACATGATCGAGACGGGGACCGAGAGTACCACGGAAACGGCCACCAAATTTACTACCAAGCAAACGATCAAAATGCGCTTTATAATCAGCGGCCACCATTTCTTCGCCGTTAGAATATTTTACGCCTTGGCGCAGGGTAATACGCCAGCGCTTATAATCATCACTCGGTTCAGCTTTAAGGCCGGTACGCGGGATAATTGCAAAGGTGTCCGGATTCATATCAAACAGGTTTTCATGGATCGCCTGCATCACGAATGCGCGCTGGCGGCCGGTAACCGGAATCTTCAGACTATCAAAGCCACCGATATCATTGAGAACGGCGATGCGAAGTGTTCCGCCTTTTTTAGGAGCCGCATCCACTGGATCAACACCCGCTAAGGCATAGCCAACAGTCAGCGCACCAGCGATAAACGCCCCACGCTGCAAATTTCTAAATCCCTTAC
>CAJWIB010000022.1 GCA_913041095.1 uncultured Rhodospirillaceae bacterium
GCCGGAAATTATTTCGTGTTCCAACACATCTCGAACATTATTTGCACGAGTTACCGTCATAATTGTTTCCTATATATTTTTTTCTTGTAGACTGTATTACGAAAATCGTCATACATTTCAATAAATTTCGTATAAATTAATTATAGGGTGGTATTATGAGGCAATCTACTCTCACATTGGCTGTCGGAATTTTGGCGTTGGTTAGTGTAACCAACGATGCACTGGCTCAAGGTAAGCGTGGCGGTACTTTGCGCGTTGCCATGAACCGGACATTTAATGGCTTTGATACGGCCACCAATCCCACCGTGTTTCCAACCAAGCTCAATGTTCAACGGGCAATCTACGAAGACTTATTCGGGCTTGATGAAGCGGGCAAACTAGTCTCCAAACTTGGCACCGCACTAAAAATTTCACCAGACCAAAAAGTTTTTACCGTCACGCTCCGCAAGGACGTTAAGTTCTCCAATGATGAACCGCTGACGGCGCGCGCCTATGCCGACCATTTTAAACGTGCCCTAAAAAGTCCCATGATCAATTTCATTCGCGGCCAAATCGGTCCAGTTAAAGATGTTGTCGCTCTCGACGATCATACGGTTGAGTTTCGGATGTCACGGCCCCATGCCGGATTTCGGGCTGCCCTCACCGGACCCTTTCAATTTTTTTGGGTGAACGCGCCGGAGCATGCCAAAAGCATGGGCCCCTTTGTTGCCAAGCTGCCGGTTGGCACCGGCCCTTACATGCTGGAAAACTGGGATCAGGGCGTGTCACTAACGCTGGTGCGCAATCCCAATTACCGGTATCCGGAAAAACAATATCTCGATAAAATTGTTATGCCGCTGGTGGCCCGTGAAGAAGCGCGTCTCAATGGGCTCAAGGCCCGCAATATTGATCTCTATATAACCAATTCCGGCAAGCTCGCGAAACTGGCGGAGAAAAATCCCGGTATCGAGGTGTTCGGCCAGGTTGACCAGGGCTCCGGCATTGTCGCCTTCGATACGTCCAAACCACCGCTCAATGACATTCGCGTACGCAAAGCTTTGGCCCATGCGGTTGATCGTAAGGTCGAAGTGCAAGCGGCCTTAGGTGGTGTCGGCGGCATATTGGCAACCGACTGGTTTGGTCCCAAATCAAAATGGTATTGTGAGGGTAAAACCGGCTATCCGGAATATAATCCCGCCAAAGCCAAGGCGCTACTTAAGGACTATGGTAAGCCGGTCAAGTTTAAGCTTTCCGTGTTGACCTTCCCGGTTTTCATGGTGGGAGCGCAAGTTTACCAAAGTTTTTGGAAACGGGTCGGCATCGATGTAGAAGTTGATCCCCGTACACCCGGCGCATCTTGGGTGTTGCCACTCTTGCGTGGCGGTTTTCAATCCTTTTTTCTAGGTATTGGCGGGGCGGTTGATCCGGGTTTCCAGGCACAGAATCTGCATTCCAAAAGCGGTGGCAATTTCTTCAAATTTAGCCACCCCGAAGTCGACAAGGCGCTCGAAGCGACCTATCCGCCCTTTAAAGACGAGGCCAAGCGCAAAGCGGCTTTTTGCAACTATGTCAGTACTGTCCTTAAACACCAGCCATTCCTACTGCGCTATCACAACACGTTTTATTCGGTCTCTCGGACTTATGTGAAAGGACCAAAAATGCCCGTTTACAAGATGAGCCGCATCCACGAAATGTGGCTCGATAAATGAAACCTCTGTTGGATTTACCTTTTCTAGCACATGGTCACGCAACATTAAAAGCTGTCGATGAAACGGTGCGGTTTTATCGCGATTTCTTGGGTCTCGATGTTTTAAAGACCAGCAAACGCACGCTGGTAGCCCGGCTCGGTAGCAATACGGCCATCGTCGGCGTTACCATCGGCGAAAAAGGTCTGGCAAAAGCCGCGCGGCCTTGGCTCAAAAATGCCCATTTTGGCTTTGATATGCCAACTGCCGATGACATCAAAGCGGCTCGCGAGCTATCGCTCGAATACCAAGAAAGTTTCAATATTCAAAATGTTGGTGAGCTCGTTGAAGGTGACGGCGGATTTTCGTTTATACTGCTCGATCAGGACGGTAATTATTGGGAAATTCTCGAAAATCCCGCCGGCGGTTATGCTGATTTGTTCGAAGGCGAGTGCGATACCAGCCATGCGCTTCGATCATTTTCACCATCGGGTGATGACCAGCGAAACTCCATCTTAAAACCGCGCTTGATGTCTCACATGACTTGCGAAGTCATAAATCTGGAAAAATCCCACGCCTTTTATGAAGAAATGTTCGGCTTTGAAATGGTTCAGCTTAGCCCAAAACGTCTGCTGGCACGGCTTAATAGCGTTGCCGTCATCGACGTTATTCAAACCGATACCGGTTTACGTGATTACAAAATGCACAACCATATTGGATTTGATGTTGCGGGACCGGCAATTGTCGATGCAGCGCGAAAAATTATAGTTGAAAATCAGGAGCGGTTTGGCTTCAAGGTCATTCATAAACCAAGCGGCAGTCACGGCAGCTACGGATTTACATTTTCTGATCTCGATAATAATGCTTGGCAGATTGAGGATTATCCGCGTGGCGGCTATTATTGGATGTTCGAACAGGGTGGAGATTTGGAAACCCCGTTTCAGCCAAATGTTGTTGGCGTCGAGGATTGGCACGAGCTTATTGATCCAGACACATATGAATATCATCACCAGGTATAAAATGGGAGAAGTAGAATGAAACACAGATCAAAACTGGTAATATTAACAGCAGCGGGTGCGCTGCTCGCCGCCAGTCCGTCCATGGCACAAACCAAAGGTGGCACCTTGACGGTCGGGATGGACCGACCGATGACCGGCTTCGATTCATCAATGAACCCCAGGCCTGAATATAACCGACGCAATGCCATGCTGCCGGTCTATGAAGATCTGTTTAGCCGCGGCAAGGACGGCAAACTGATCCCGGTCCTTGGCAAATCGATGAAAAGCTCCCCGGATAAGAAAACCTGGACCGTTACTTTGCGTAAAGGCATCAGGTTTTCCAATGGTGAAACATTTACCGCTGACGCCTATGTTGTGCATTTCAAGCGTTATCAAGCCAGCCGGGCCTGGGGGTTCCTGCGTGGCATGGTCGGACCAATCAAAGAAGTCGTGGCGATTGATTCGTACACAGTTGAGTTCCGCATGCTGCGCCCATTTCCGGCCTTTGGTGCCATTCTTTCCAACCCGGTTTACCCAATGTGGGCCAATGCGCCAAAGCATTCGCAAAAAGTCGGTAAGGAGCTTAACCGCCAGCCCGTCGGTACCGGCCCCTATATGCTGGCTAATTGGACACCTGGAGTCTCAATCACTTATGTTAAAAACCCTCACTACTGGAATCCTAAAAAACAACACCTCGATAAGATTGTCTTTAAAGTCATCAAAGGCGAGCTATCGCGTTTGAACTCGGTAAAAAGCGGCGCTATCGATGTCATGCTGACCCGTGACGGCAAAACCGCAAATCAGGCGAAGCAAGCTCCAAACCTTCAAGTGATTACCGAGTTGGTCGGCGGCACCACCACCATCGAGTTTAATACCAGTCGGCCGCCGCTTAATGATGTGCGGGTACGCAAAGCCCTGGCTCACGCCGTCAACCGGCGCGCCGATCTAAAAGCCTCCAATGATGGTTTTGGCCTGCCGTCGACAGATTGGTTTGGCCCCGGCTCTAAATGGCATTGCGGCGGCAAAACCGGCTATCCGGAGTTTAATCCGCGCAAAGCCAAAGGGTTACTGATGGCGTATGGCAAGCCGGTGAAGTTCAAAATGGTCACTATGCCGATCAAGAATTTCATCGTTGGTGCCAAGCTTCACCAAACTTTTTGGAAGCGCATGGGTGTCGAGGTCGAGCTTAAAGTCGTGCCGCCAGGACCGGCTTATTTCCGGGCAGTACGCTCTGGTAAGTTTGATGCCTGGCTGGTGGGTATATCTGAAGCTGTTGACCCGGGCCTTCAGGGGCAAGCCTTTTATTCCAAAAACCGCGGCAACAGCACTAAGTCAAATTTTGCCGATGTCGATGCAGCTTTGGAAAACGCTTGGCGCAGCTTTAAAGATGAAGTGACCCGTAAAGCGGCCTATTGCAACTATGTGAGTACCGTCGTCAAACAGCAGCCGATTTTATTCCGCAGCCACAATAATTTTGCTTTGATTGCGGGTAAAAAAGTGAAAGGACTAACAAAACCAAATTTAACGATCAGCCGTCTCCATGAGGCTTGGCTGGAACGTTAAACTAAAGTCAGCTGAAGAAGTTAGCTCAACGTGAGAATTAGATGCTTTTTTACATTCGCCGCAAGCTGATCCATCTAATTCCGATTACTTTTGCCGTGACGGCGTTGAGCTTCTTCTTCATTGACTTACTGCCCGGTGATGTCGCCGATGCCATCGCCGGGGTCGGGACCGATAGCACGGTTATAGATGAGGCGGCCATTCAAGCGATCAGAAAAGACCTTGGCCTCGATCAACCGGTAATCGTCCGCTACTTTTCCTGGCTTGGCAATGCTCTCGTCGGTGAGCTTGGGAAATCTTACCAAACTGGTCAGACCGTGGCTGACGCCATTGCGCTCAGGCTGCCGATAACCTTACAGCTGCTGGTGATGGCGCAGCTATTGGCTGTGGTGTTTGCCGTTCCAGCTGGCATCCTCGCCGCCTACCGTGCCGGTAAAGTGACGGATCAGGTGGTAACGACACTGACCTTCGCTTTTTTAGCCGCACCCAGCTTTATCATCGCAATTGTGCTGGTTTTCATATTCGCCGTGATCCTAAACTGGTTTCCGGCCACCGGCTATGTACCCTTTGGCGATGATATTCTTGCTAACCTCCGGGCCTTCACTTTACCAGCGATGGCGTTGGCCCTGATTGAGTGGCCGATCCTCAGCCGGGTCTTGCGCAACGATCTCATTGCAACGCTGCAAGAGGATTTTATTTTGCTTGCCAAAGCGAAAGGACTCGGCACCATCTACATTCTGTTGCGCCATGCTCTCCGGCCGTCGTCGTTTACGCTTATCACCATCATCGGTATTCAGCTTGGCAATCTGATCAGTGGTGCGGTCATCGTCGAAAGTATTTTCGCGTTACCTGGTATTGGGTCATTACTGGTCGATTCAATTCACGGCCGTGAAATACTGATGGTACAAGGCGTCATCGTCCTGATGGCGATGGCCTATGTGACGATCAACTTGGCGGTGGATATTATCTACGGCACCCTCGATCCGAGGATTAGACAATGACGACGGTACCCATTGAGGCGACGCCGGTTGACCGGGAACGCTCATCGATTACTTGGGGTGGTTTCAGTCTGGCCTTTTGGTTGCCGGTAACTTGGATGGTTACCTTGCTGTTTACAGTTGCGCTCGCCGACATTCTGCCGATACGCGAGCCGACCGAAAGTGATTTTACCGCCCTCAAAGCGCGGCCGGGTCTGGAGTTTTGGTTAGGCACTGACGTTTTGGGCCGCGATATATTCGCGCGCATCATCCATGGCGCCAGAATTTCGCTGACGGTGGGATTTTTTGCCCCGGTATTTGGCATGATCATCGGCCTCATTTTCGGCATGATGGCCGGTTACTACCGCGGCAAACTGGAATCGATCATCGTTGGCGTAATTGATATTATCCTGGCTTTTCCCAATATAGTTTTAGCAATGTGTATTCTGTTCTTTGCTGGTGCCACGATGGTTAATTTGATCATCGTGCTCTCTGTAACTTCGATCCCGGCCAATACGCGAATTGCCCGGGCCTCAACCTTGGTTTTTGCCGGGCGTGAATTCGTTATGGCCGCGCGTGCCCAAGGGGCTTCGGATTTACGTATTTTATGGCATGAGATTCTACCTAATATTGTGCTGCCGCAATTGGCTTACATTCTGTCGTTCATGTCGATTGTCATCATGATCGAAGGATCGCTAGCCTTTTTGGGTGTTGGCATTCCGCCGCCAACGCCGACATTGGGCGGCATGATCGCGCAAGGCTTCCCTGATATTAACACTGATCCACACATTACTTTTATGCCAGCGCTGATTTTATTTTTGACGGTGTTGTCGCTTAACTTGATCGGCGATCAACTGCGCCATAAATTTACCATCCGCGAAAGTGCGCTTTAAAGAGGAAGGATACAAAATGGATCAATTAGAGATTTTGGCGATCAAAGACGCCTGTCAGTCGGTATCGCTGCGCTTTGGCCGGCTGCAGGATGACCGGCGGTATGAAGATCTGCCTAAATTGGCAACATCCGATGCGACCTATACCCGATTGGGCGAGAAACTCTCGCTCGCAGATTTTATAGCCTGGGTTAAAACCATGCCGCCCAATAAGACGCGCCACTTCGTGACCGCGACCGAGATCGATATCGTAAATAAAGATTCTGCCAAGGGGCTTACCTATTACACGCTTTATCTCTACGGTGGCGAAGAGGAGCCTCCTTATCCACTGGAAGGTCCGTTTGTGGTAGGTGAATATCATGAGGAATTCGCCCGCACCGACGATGGCTGGAAGATCAAGGCCCGTGAGGCGCGCATCATTTTCCGCAAACAGAAGTAAGGAATCGCCAAAAAGAGGTAAATCAATCGATCTAAGTAAGCTTCGCCGTCACCGAGCCGAAGGGGTCAAATCGCGCTTCAATCTCAATCGAATTTTCAAAGCGGTATTGTTTAGTAAAAGAGCCAGTCATGACTACCATGCCGGCTTCCAGGGCTAAATCAAACTCGGACAATTTTTCCGCCAGCTAGACAATGGAGGCGATGAGGTTCGATTCCATCACTTTGATCCATAAGCTTTTTCCTGAAATCCACCATCAATATATAGTTCACATGATGTTTTCGAGAGATCGTGGATCGCTGGATCATAAGTTGTTTCGGCACCGACGACAAAAGCGCGTTGTTGGCAATTATCGGCGACCGTCAGGGCTGATGGCGCCAACTCGTTCGCGGATGGCCTTGGCTGTCAGGCCAATTTTCTAGCCCGCTTGCGGATCACCATCCGCCGTATGTTTCTCAATCAATTTCAGACATATTTGATGAGCGGTCGATAAATCAAGTTCGTCTTTCTACTGAAACGGAAACGGCCCACCTTGTCGTGCCTGTCAGAAATCCTCCAACGCCCGATCAAAATTGATCACGTTTCATTTCCCCTCAAATATTCTGTCACCAAAATATAGGAAATACACGAGATGAGGATGATTACGTCTTAATCCGGAATAACCGCCGTTACTTCAATCTCAAGCTTGGCACCTTCTTCGACAAAACCGGCAACTTGAATACCCGTCATCACCGGATAGACCTTGCCCATCACTTCCTGGTAAACGTGGCCCAATTCTTTGAGCGAAGCGTTGTATTCATCCTTGTCGCCCAAATACCACGTCATGCGCGTCATGTGCTCGGGCTTGGCGCCACCTTCGGTCATAATCGCTAGAATATTCTTCAGGGCTTGGCGCGCCTGGCCGGGAAGGCTGTCGGTTTCAAACTCTTCCTGTTCGTTCCAGCCAACTTGGCCGGCGATGAAAACCATCGTGCCTTTGACTGAAATACCATTGCTGTATCCCTTTGGCCGGGGCCAGCCTGGTGGTTGTAATATTTCCATGATCGTAGCTTCCTCTCTAATTTTATATAACATTCTTGAATGATTTTAAATATTAGTTTAGACTTAAACTGTTTAAGTATGAACTAATTGAAATTATTAAAGCAAGGGAACTGTTCTGGCAAGCTTTTGCCAGCAGTATTTAGATAGGAATCGGTAAATGAAAATCGCATGTATTGGCGGCGGTCCAGCGTCGCTTTATTTCTCGCTGTTGGCTAAAAAGACCAATCCAGAATGGGATATTACGGTTTATGAGCAGAACCCGGACAACGTCACCTGGGGATTTGGCGTCGTGTTTTCCGATGAAACACTGGACAATTTCAAAGATGCTGATTTTGACACTTATAAAGCCATTACCGATAGCTTCGTTCATTGGGATGATATCGAAATTTTTTTCAAAGGTCATAAGATCACGTCTCGTGGCCATGGCTATGCCGGGATGCAACGCCTCAAGCTGCTGCAGATATTGGAAGCACGCGCTAAAGAGCTCGGCGTCACGATGATCCATGATGTGTTTGTTGGCAGTCTTGATAACCATCAGGACGCCGATCTAATAGTTGCCGGAGATGGCATCGCGTCATCCATTCGCGATCAACATGTTGATGAATTTGGCGCTGACGTGGTTATGCGGCCCAATAAATTTACTTGGCTCGGCTCAACCAAAGCATTTGATACATTTACGTTTTACTTTAATCAAAATAAGCATGGTCTGTGGCGAGCGCATTGTTATCAATATATGCCCGGCACCTCGACTTTTATCATTGAAACGACAGAGAATACTTGGCGCCGGGCTGGTCTTGAAAATGCCAGTGAACCAGAAACTGTCGCTTATTGCTCAAAAGTATTTAAAAAAGAGTTGGGTAACGACAAGTTGATCACCAATAATTCGGTGTGGCGGACCTTTCCGCGGGTGAAAAATAGAACGTATTATCATGATAATATTGTGTTGCTGGGCGATGCGCTCCACACGGCGCATTTTTCCATTGGGTCCGGCACAAAATTGGCGATGGAAGATGCCGTCGATCTCTTTGAATGCATCAACGAGCATCCAGGCGATCTGGCGAGTGCTTTGCCTGTATTTCAGGAAAAACGTGAACCTGATGTGGATTCACTGCAACGAGCCGCCCAGGTGAGTATGGAGTGGTTTGAAAACGTCGAACGCTATTACGATGTTATGGAGCCGCTGCAATTTTCCTATTCTCTGTTGACCCGCAGCTTGCGTATCAACCACGAGAACCTCCGCTTGCGTGATCAGGAACTGGTCAATCAAGTCGATAACTGGGTCGCTGATACAGCCGCCGAACAATCAGGTTTAGCGCGTGAAGAAAGTACGCCGCCGCCGATCTTCACGCCATATAAGCTCCGGGGCATGGTGTTGCAGAACCGCATCGCGGTCTCGCCGATGTGCATGTATTCAGCGAAGGATGGATTAATTGGAAACTTTCACCTTGTTCACCTCGGCAGCCGGGCAATGGGTGGAGCCGGTTTGATCATGACCGAAAGCACGGCAATTAGGGCCGATGGCCGCATTTCGCCTGGCTGTGCTGGCATATATAAAGACGAACACGTAACCGCCTGGGAACGCGTCGTCGACTATGTTCATCAGAACTCTTACGCCAAGATCGGTATGCAGCTCAACCATGCTGGCCGCAAGGCCTCGACCAATGTTCAATGGGAAGGCGGCGATCAAGCGCCGTTGACCGAAGGCAGTTGGCCGATTATGGCAGCGTCACCGATTGCTTATTCGGCCGACAATCCAACGCCCAAAGAAATGACGCGGGAGGATATGGACCGGGTGCGGGATGATTTTGTCACTGCTGCCGGGCGGGCTCAGGACGCTGGCTTTGATATGCTTGAATTGCATTGTGCGCATGGCTATTTGCTGAATACGTTTATTTCCCCCCAAACCAACGCACGGGGCGACGAATATGGCGGGTCAATGGCAAATCGCCTACGCTATCCGTTGGAAGTGTTTGCTGCTGTTCGTGCTGGCTGGCCGGATGAAAAACCGATCTCGGTCCGCATTTCGGCAACCGATTGGGTCGAAAACGGCATCACGGCAGAAGATGCCGTCGAAATCGCCAAGGCGTTTAAACAGGTGGGTTGTGATATCCTGGATGTGTCTTCGGGCCAGGTCGTATCGAAAGAAGAGCCGGAATATGGCCGCTTGTTCCAGTTGCCATTTTCCGACCGGATCAGACTGGAAGCCGATATGCCGACCATGACCGTCGGTAATATTCAGTCATACGCTGATGCCGATTCGATCATCGCCAGTGGGCGCGGTGATATTTGTGTGATCGCCCGCATGCATCTGTTTGATCCTTATTGGACGCGTCATGCCGCTAAGGAGTTGGGTTACGATTTAGCCATGCCGGTGCAATATAAAGCCGTCGAGGACTACACGCCCCGTTGGGTTTAATAGGGCGTAAAACCGTAAATATTAATTCTAATTAAATTCTGTAAAATAATATAACTTATTGTTTTATTTATATAATATTTTTACCTATGTGTATTTTGCATGTCTGTTTTGTGGTTATCCCCCTAACTGAAGCGGTTCAAAAGACCTATATTCTTCTCATCAAAGCAACAATGATCCGGCGCGTTGAGCCGGACAGCAAGAAAGTAGGAGAATAAAATGAATAAGCTTTCTAAAGAACAAATTGAACTGGCCACAGAAGAAATTATTTCTGTTGCCAATTTCGACGACGCCCGGTCGCTGACCATGGAAGAAATTGATCAGCTGGTGCGCGACGCACGGCAGGCCCAGGCGCAAGTCGCCGGCCAAATGATCAAAGCCGTAATTAAATTCATCGGCAATATTTTTTCTGGTATTGGTAACAGCCTGCGTGCTGCTACCTCTTATGATGAACTCGCCCGTTTGTCTGACCGTGAACTTGCCGATATCGGCCTGAACCGTGATCAAATTGCCAGTGTCGCCTTTGACGATCTGGCTATACGTTCCGCCAAATCAAATTTTACTGTCTATGGCAGCGGTATGAAAATTGCCCGGCCAACCAACTGACTGGGTTGATCGCATCGCGGCCTAATTGGAATTAGCAATACCTCCCTGAATACCTTATTAAATACCTTGTTAATGCTGAGACCCCTGGATCGCCCGATCTGGGGGTTTTTCTTTCTGTGGTAAGTTTTGACAGACCCCCGTTTAGCAGAGTAGGACAATCCGCTGAGGTTTAATTTTGTATAAAAATTGGGAGCTGGCTGCAATTGGCAACAGCAATCAACAATTTTAATGCCCATTTGCTTGAAGCATTTCCTGACCCTATTATTTTGTTAAACCGGGATAGGGAGGTGGTTTTTGCTAATCAGGCGGCGCTTGAAGTTCTCGAGGCAAATTATGACGGCCGTGATTTGGCTTTGTCATTTTGCGTGCCGGAAGTCCTGACTGCCGCCGAAGCGGTTGTTAACGGTGAAGTCATACGGGAAGTTGATATATCCCTTTCGGTTCCGGTGCCACGTAATTTAAAAATTCGTATTGTTCGCTTTACAGATTCTACCGTCGCGGAAGATGGCGCGGTTGCTCTTATGGTCTTTCAAGATATCAGTTCTGAAACCTTGGCCGAACAGATGCGCCAGGATTTTGTCGCTAATGTCAGTCATGAACTGCGCTCACCAATCGCATCTCTCATCGGCATTATCGAGACCTTGCAAGGCCCAGCAAAGGATGATCCGGAAGGGCGCGAGAGATTTCTATCCATTATGAGGGATGAATCTCAGCGGATGGCACGGATGATTGATGATCTGCTGTCACTTTCCCGCGTGGAGACCAGTGAACGATTACGTCCGCAAGAGCAAGTTAGCGTCATCGACCTGCTTGAAATGACCAGGGAACTTTTAATCGGGCGGGCAGAAGAAAGAAAAATGGAATTGGTGTTTGATTTTGCCGCTGATATCCCAACTTTGGCCGGCGACCGTGACGAGCTAATGGAAGTTTTTCAGAACCTTATCGATAACGCCATTAAGTATGGCCGCGAAGCATCGCCGGTTCGCGTTACCGCCGAGCTTGTTGAACACGTTCCGGAAATTGGCGGTGCCGGCCTTGCGGTGGCGATTGAAAATAAGGGCGAAGGAATTGCACCCGACCAATTGCCCCGGCTGACCGAGCGTTTTTACCGGGTTGACAAAGGCCGCTCGCGCAAACTCGGTGGTACCGGGCTTGGGCTCGCCATTGTTAAGCATATTGTCAGCCACCATCGAGGTCATTTGAGCATTGTAAGTACGGTTGGCAAAGGCGCCACTTTTACCGTCTATTTACCGCTTTAAACGTAGTAACTTTAATTAATTAGCCGTGATGACAAAGAAAGCTAGAACCATTGAGCACACGAATCCTCATCGTCGAAGATGAACCACCCCTCATTGAAGTATTACGCTACAATTTGGCGAGCGAAGGTTTCTCAACCCTGGTTGCGACCGATGGTGAGGAGGCCTTGTTGCTGGTCGAAGAGGAAAACCCGGATCTCATTATTCTTGATTGGATGTTACCGGAACTATCAGGTATTGATGTTTGCCGGCGCTTGCGCGAAACCAAGAATTTCAAAACAATTCCAATCATTATGCTGACCGCTCGGGGTGAAGAAAGCGATAAGATTTTAGGTCTTGATGCAGGAGCTGATGATTATGTCGTGAAGCCGTTCTCTCCATCTGAGTTAATCGCTCGGGTGCGCGCTGTATTACGCCGTGCCGATCCGGAATTTGGTGAAGAAAAAATAGAATATGCGGGCATTTCACTGGATTTAACCGCTCATAAAGCCTCGAGAAATGGCCGCGCGATACATCTCGGTCCTACCGAATATCGCTTATTACAGGTTCTTATGGAACGACCAACCAGGGTTTTTTCCCGCGAGCAATTATTGGATTTAGTGTGGGGCCGCGAAATTTATGTCGAGGAGCGAACCGTTGATGTTCACATCCGCCGCTTGCGTAAAGCGCTCAATGAAAATGATGAAGCGGATTTGATCAGAACCGTACGCAGGGGTGGGTATGCCATTGACATCGGTAAAGATTAAGCGGGTTATTTTTGCAAATATCTTCGGGTTAAAACATCTATTTAAAGCTGCTTTGAAATGTCAATGGTTTTAAGCTGACCTCAATTGAAAAGGCTGATCTCATCGCTTTTTTGACGTCATTGACCGATGAAACTTTTCTCACCGATCCTTGGTTTTCTGATCCGTCTAAATGATACTGGTTGCAGATTGCATCCAGGCTTCTGCTGGGCTACATAAACCGCCAATGCAAATCAAAACTTATTTAAGCCGGAGCACCTAATGGCGTCCTACCAATATATTTATGTGATGAAACAACTTAGTAAAACCTTCCAAGGTGGGCGTGAGTTGATGAAGGATATTTCACTGTCATTTCTGCCCGGGGCAAAAATCGGTGTTCTCGGCGCCAATGGTGCGGGTAAATCGACTTTACTAAGAATAATGGCGGGGATTGAAACCGAATATAATGGCGAGGTTTGGGCAGCTGAAGGCGCGCGTGTCGGATTTTTACCGCAGGAGCCGGAACTCGATCCTTCAAAAGACGTCGAAGGTAACGCCATGGAAGGGGTCGGTGAAATCAAAGATCTGATCGACCGCTTTAACGAGGTCAGCGCAAAATTCGCTGAGCCAATGGATGACGACGAAATGAACACTCTTTTAGAAGAGCAAGGCGCCTTGCAGGAACAAATTGATGCGGTTAATGGCTGGGAGCTTGAGCGTACAGTTGAAATGGCCATGGATGCATTGCGTTGTCCGCCTGGTGATGCTGATGTGACAACGCTTTCAGGAGGTGAGAAACGCCGGGTGGCACTCTGCCGGTTATTGCTGCAAAAGCCGGATTTGTTGCTGCTTGATGAACCAACCAATCATCTCGACGCCGAATCGGTGGCGTGGCTGGAACTGCATTTGCAGGAATATCCAGGAACTGTGGTAGCGATCACCCATGATCGTTATTTTTTGGACAATGTTGCCGGCTGGATTCTCGAGCTCGATCGTGGCCGGGGCATTCCTTATGAAGGCAATTATTCTGCCTGGCTGGAGCAAAAACAAAAACGCCTTGCTCAAGAAGAAAAAACCGAACAGGCACGTCAACGCACCCTCACCAATGAGTTGGAATGGATCAGACAATCGCCACGGGCGCGCCAGGCCAAAAGCAAAGCACGTATCACGGCATATGAAAAACTTAGATCAGAAGCCGACGAAAAGACTCCGGACACCGCTCAAATCATTATACCACAGGGGCCACGTCTGGGTGATTTGGTAATCGAGGCAGCAGACCTTGCTAAAGGCTTTGAAGACCGCCTTTTATTTGAAGAGTTGAGTTTCAAAATTCCGCCGGGTGCAATTGTCGGTATCATTGGTGCCAATGGTACCGGTAAAACGACATTGTTTAAAATGATTTCCGGTGATGAACAAATGAACAATGGCTCAATCCGTCTCGGCGATACGGTCAAGCTTGGCTATGTTGATCAATCCCGTGAAGAACTGGATGCGAGAAAAACCGTTTGGGAGGAAATCTCCGAAGGGTTGGATGAGATCGAGCTAGGGCATCGCACGATGCAAAGCCGGGCTTATGTCTCGCAGTTTAATTTTAAAGGCCCTGACCAGCAAAAAAAAGTCGGGCAATTGTCTGGTGGTGAACGCAACCGGGTTCATCTCGCCAAAGTGATGAAGTCGGGCGCCAATGTCATCATGCTCGATGAGCCGACCAATGATCTTGATGTTGATACCCTGCGCGCCCTAGAAGAGGCTCTGCTAGCCTTTCCAGGCTGTGTGTTGATTACAAGTCATGACCGCTGGTTCTTGGATCGTATTGCCACTCACATCATCGCGTTTGAAGGCGATAGCCAGGTGGTTTGGTTTGAGGGTAATTATGATGACTACGAAGCGGATCGCCATAACCGGCTCGGCGCCCTGGCGGATCAGCCGCACCGGATTAAGTATCGGCCCCTAACACGGGACTAGCTGGCAGATGATTTGAGAAAGGTGATCTTTTTGATGAGGGCGTCGATTAGGCCTGAGACTTTGCCGCCGCTATTGCGAATAACGGAAACAAACTCAGAGCGCTGAGTCTGAATCCAGCTAACACCCTCAACAATAATATCGACGATCTGATACTTCCCGTCGGTATATTTGACCCGCCATATAATACGTATGGGTTTGGCCCTGTCTCTGGTGATTTGGGATTTTACAAAGGCCGAAGTTTTGCGGCTGGTCGTATCGCTAATCTTTAGTTTAGCATTAGTATAGGCTTTGAAGCGCTTGGCATAAGTCATGATGATAAATTCTTTGAACAATTTCAAATATAGTTGACGCTCTTGACGTGATGCGCGGCGCCAATACCGCCCTAATACCCACTTGCCGACGCCATTGAGATCGAAGGTGTCCAGCATCAAGGAGCGAAAGCGTGTTTGGTGTTCTTTAAGCGTAATATTATTAACGAGTAAGGAGGTTTGCACCCGATCAGCCAGGGTACTGATAAATTTTTGCGCCCCGTCGGTAAATTCATCAGCTTGGGCGGATGGGATTTGCAAAGTAATGCACACCCAGACCCCTAATATAGCGGCAATAATACCGCGACGGCTGATATTCATTTTACAGTTCCGGAATTTTTTCCAGAAATGATTTTAGATTTATTTTCCGCAGGTTGATCGTTGGGATCATCTAACTCCAAATTGTCGGAGAAATTCGGCGTTTCATTATCTTTTGAGCCGGCACCATTGGAGATGTCCACATTGCGGCGCTGACGATAAAGACTGCGGATTGCGGCATAGAAATCGACCGAAGATTTCTCGAGATCGTCAAGGACGTCCCATAATTGGTCGCGGGTATCAATCCCGCTGATAATTGTGCGGGTTATTGGAACCCAATCATTGTCAGAGTTCTCGGCCCACCAATTGATTGGGTCAAGGAAAAAGTCGACCATTTTGCCAAAAGCATCCCGTGGATTGGAGGGCCCAAACAGCGGCAGCATAATATAGGGGCCTTCACCAACGCCCCAGACCGCTAAGGTTTGGCCAAAGTCCTCGTCATGGGGCTCCCACCCCCAATCTGCCGCCTGATCACGGAAACCAGCGATGCCGACGGTCGAATT
>CAJWIB010000023.1 GCA_913041095.1 uncultured Rhodospirillaceae bacterium
ATGAAATGAACGCCCTGGTTCGGTCCCCAAACGGTAACCTTGCCATTGGCATCGACATCGGCGAGAGCAGAAGCTGGCTCTAAATAGAGATGATGCTGAGCCTGGGTCTCGAACGTTTCTTCGACCACTGCATCACATTCCGCCCAGGCGCTATCGATATCGCCTTCTTCAGCAGACGTCACCCAGCATTCATTACCGCTGACGTCCAAATCTGTTACCTTCATTTGATAAGTGGAAAACTCTTCGTGGATGATCGGCAGATCGGGATTCATCGCATCATCGATAGACAACACAGCCACAAGCTCCTCGTATTCGACTTGGATCAAGAGAGCCGCTTCTTCAGCAGCTTTTTGTGTGCGCGCGGCAACGGCAGCAACCGGTTCACCGATATAGCGGACTTTGCCTTTGGCCAGCAAAGTTTCGTCTTTGACGTGGCCACCGCTTCGAAACCAGTTATAATCATCACCGGTTATCACGGCTTTAACGCCTGGCACTTCAAGCGCCGCTGAAATATTATAAGAGAGAATATTAGCATGGGCGTGCGGGCTGACGGCAATCGCGCCATAGAGCATACCGGGCAAAGTCATGTCATCGGTATATTGCGCGCGGCCGCTGGCTTTGTCTTTACCTTCAAGCCTGGTGACGCGTTTGCCAACTGTGTCTAAGACTTCGGTCATCGCCCCGCTCCATTGATTTGTTGTGCTGCTAGAACGGCGGCGTCGATAATTTTTTCATATCCAGTACAACGGCAGATGTTGCCTGAAATACCTTCACGTATCTCGGTTTCACTGGCTTTTGGATTGTTTTTTAGGATTGAACTGACAGTCAGGATCATACCTGAGGAACAAAAGCCGCATTGAATACCACCGGTATCAACAAAGGATTGCTGCACAACGTCCAAGGCTTCCGGTGTTGCCAAGCCTTCGATGGTGGTTATTTCAGCACCTTCGCAGAGTGCGGCTATGGTCAGACAGCCCCGCATTGGCTCGCCATTGATCAAAACCGTGCAGGTGCCGCAGACGCCTTGATCACAGCCCCGCTTGGCACCGGTTAAATGCAGCCGCTCACGCAGCACGGTCAGCAGGGTTTCTTGGGCCGGCGCGGTGACAGTTTCGATCTCGCCATTGATTTTAAGATCATAAGTTAAAGTGTTGTTCATTATTCGCGGCCTCCCATTTGTTGCGCTGTGGTAAGCGCCCGGCGCAAGACGCGAGGCAATACTTTGCGGCGGTATTCGGCGCTGCCGCGAACGTCGCTCATTGGATCGCTGGCGGCGACCAGCAACTCAATCGCTGCATCCAAATCTCCATCGATATATTTTGCTTCCGCTTCCGGCACCCGATAGGGAGTTGGCCCACAACCGCCAACGGCGATTCTGACATAATCACAGCTATCACCGGAAGATGCTATCACCACGGCGACTGATAGGATGGCAATATCACCGGCGATCTTGGCAATCTTATCATAGACTGCAACAGCATTCTCCGGCCCGGCAGGTATTTGAATTGATTGCACCAGCTCGTCCTCTTCAAGAGCTGTCGATAAAAATCCATCGAAGAAATCTTCAGCGGAAATTGAGCGGGAGCTATCTTGACCGACGATGTTGATGGTTGCCTCGGCGGCCAACAGGGCAGTGGGATAGTCAGCCGCCGGATCGCCGACAACAACCGAGCCACCAATGGTGCCCATATTTCTAATCGGCGGGTGAGCAATTTTATCGGCAGCAATGCCGACAATGTTTTGCGCCTCTGAAAAATCTACATAGGCCGCGACAGTTTTATGTTTTGCTGACGCGCCGATAATTACCGAACCGTCAGAGGATTTAGTGATTTCGTTTAAGCCGGTAATATATTCGAGGGAAATTAAAGCTGAAGGCTCAACGACGCCGCTGTTCATCATCGCCACCAAAGTCGCACCTCCGGCAATACATTGCGCGCCGTCATCAGCAGCCAACAATCCTGCGGCTTCCTGCAAAGTGGTGGGTTTATGAATTTTCATTCAGATGGGACCTTCCTGATTATTGCCACAGCTTAAATGGGCAGGTGTTTTATATTTGAAACAGCGATTTGCGAACTAAACAAATGGTAGCTTGGAAGGCCTTTAAGTCAACATGGCAATTCTACGTTGCCGCTATTTCATGCCACCATTTTTGCAGGGCATCGGTTTCAAAGTCGATCACGCTACCCATATTTCCGCTGAGTTCCTGCCAAATTTCCAACGCCGGTTCCGGCACAGATATCAAGAGCGGTATGCCTTCAGCAATGATCTGCATAATTTCATCCAGTAGGCCTTCGCCGATTTGTTCCTGGTCACCAAATTTTTCAACCACAACCAGATCTGGTACGGAGTTAGAGTCAGTGGTGAGAACATTGCGTAGCACCGCCGAAGTCTCGGTAAGACTAGACACATCCAGGCCGCAATCTTCTTCATTTTTCATCGGCTTTTTGATTGGGATGCGATGGCCGGTAGAGATGTCGACAGATTCAATCGTGCGCATGGTGTCGCCGGATTGAACACTGCTCTCCTGCAAGATACCGGCAACCGAAACGCCGCTCGCCTTCAATCCTTTGACGAAGTCAGGCAAGGCGGATTTGTCGGTTTGCTTCGGTGTATAAACCACAGCGGCAAAATTCGCGTCCATTTGATCAATTTTTCTCATTTAGCGGTGTTTTTAACGGCCAATCGACATACTGACATTAACCTAAGTCATTTGTCTTTAAATAAGTGGCACAGCCCCATTTAAATTTTTCTCTACTGACTAGATTAACTTTCACACTAAGTTTGACGCTGAGAAAATTTTTGCCGATAGTAAGCCGAGAGAAAAATGAATATATAAATCGCCGATATTTGGGAGGGTGAAGAATAAAATGACCGAAATGAAATATGAGGTGCCGACATCGTTGGATGATGCTGTGGCGCTGCTGGCGGATGGTAAAGGTAATGCTAAAGTACTGGCGGGCGGGACCGATGTGCTGGTCCAGATGCATATGGATCTGATTGAGCCCGATCTGATCGTTGATATTAAAAATATTTCTGAGCTTCGTCAGATTACCAAAGAAAAGGACGGCTATCGTTTTGGTGCGGCTGTCTCCGGAGTTGAACTGATGGACCATGAGGATTTCTGCCAAACCTGGCCGGGCATCATGGATGGGGTCAGTCTGATCGGCTCGCTCCAGGTCAAGGGCAGGGCCTCGGTCGGCGGTAATGTCTGTAATGCATCGCCAGCTGCTGATAGCGTGCCGGCGATGATTGCTGCCGGTGCGACGGCAACTATTGTCGGGCCCAAGGGCAAGCGCGACATCCCGGTTGAAGAGATCGCCACCGGCCCGGGTCAAACCTCGCTTGAAGACGGTGAAATTGTTGTTTCCTTCTTTCTACCAAATTCAGCTCCTGGAACAGGCGGCGCCTATCAACGTTTCACCCCCCGCACCGAGATGGATATTGCCGTCGTTGGTGTAGGTATCAGCTTGACGCTCGGTGACGATGGTGTCTGTTCATCTGCCAAAGTGGCATTGGGGGCAGTGGCAGCTACCGCTTTGATAGCCGAAGCAGCCGCCGCTGCTTTGGTTGGTACCAAAGTTGATAAGGCGGCTCTGGATAATCTGGCGGCAGCCGCAAGTGCGGCTTGTAAACCAATTGATGATAAACGCGGTACCAAGGAATATCGCATTAAAGTTGCCGGTGTACTGGCTCGCCGGGTGGCCTTGATTGCTCTCGAACGCGCCCTGGGAGGAAAGGAATAATGAAAAAACATCATGTAAGTACGACGATTAACGGCGACGAAGTTGATTTTCTCTGCGAGACCAGTGAGACCTTGCTGGATGTCTTGCGGGATCATCTGCATTTAACCGGCGCTAAGGAAGGCTGCGGAACTGGTGATTGCGGCGCCTGTAGTGTCACCCTTGATGGCGTGCTGGTTTGCTCCTGCCTAGTGCTCGGCGTTGAAGCTGAAGGTAAAGAAATCGAAACCATTGAAGGCATGGCCGATGGCGATGAACTGCACCCGTTGCAACGTAAATTCGTTGAACATATCGCCTTGCAGTGCGGTATTTGTACACCAGGTTTGCTGATCTCGGCGCGTAGTCTATTGGAGAAAAATCCAAATCCGACCGAAGAAGAGGTGCGCTTTGGGCTGGCAGGTAATCTTTGCCGCTGCACCGGCTATCAAAATATTATTGAGGCCGTCATGGACGCCGCCCAAGAAATGAGAGGAGCCTAGACATGGGAATGAAACCATCTCCCTTTGGGACCCAAATTCCTTACGAGGAAAAAGAACTCAAAGTCGTCGGTAGCAACCCGGAAGCTAGGCCGGATGCCGTTGACAAGGTAACTGGCAAGGCGCGCTATGCTGCCGATATCAACCTGCCCGGGCAATTGACCGGCAAAGTGCTGAGAAGCCCGCATGCGCATGCCCGTATCAAATCCATCGATGCCTCAGAGGCTGAAAAGCTGAAAGGTGTCAAGGCGGTAATATGTCGCGATGATTTACCGGATATGCCGGTTATGCATGCGGCAGCCGGTGAGATTATGGTCAATTTCCGCGATGTAACCCGCACTATAATGGCGCGCGAAAAAGCCTTGTTTGACGGCCATCCCGTAGCCGCTGTGGCGGCGACCAGCGAATCGATCGCCAAGGCGGCCCTCAAGCTGATCAAAGTGGAGTATGAAGTACTGCCCCATGTCATTGACGTGGTTGATGCCATGAAACCGGATGCGCCATTGCTACACGAAGATCAAATTACCAAAGGTGTTGAGCCGACTCCCGAAAAGCCGTCCAACATCGCCGCCCAGATGGTTAGTAAGCTGGGTGATATCGAAGAAGGTTTTGAACAGGCCGATTTGGTCGTCGAACGCGAGTTCAATACCAAGGCTGCGCATCAGGGTTATATCGAGCCCCATGCCAGTCTGGCCATTTACACCGAGGGCGGCAACGCCGAGGTTTGGACCAGCACTCAGGGTCATTTCCTGATCCGCGCCCAGATCGCTGAGATCCTGGAAATGGATATCTCGCGCGTCAAGGTAACGCCGGCGGAACTCGGCGGTGGTTTCGGTGGAAAAAACATGATTTATCTGGAGCCACTGGCAATCGTTTTATCCAAGAAATCAGGACGGCCAGTTAAAATGGTGATGACGCGGGATGAGGTATTTCGCGCCTCGGGGCCGACTTCAGGCACCAACATCATCATTAAGATTGGCATCACCAAAGGCGGCAAGATAACCGCAGCTCAGGCGATTTTGAACTACCAGTCGGGCTGTTTTCCGGGCTCTTCCTTGCCGCTTTGCACGCCGACGGCTTTCACCCGCTACGATATCGCCAATGTATTGGTGATCGGTAATGATGTCACCTGCAACCGGCCAAAAGTTACAGCTTACCGGTCGCCTGGTGCACCGATGATCGCCTTTGGTGTTGAAACGGTGATGGATGAAATCGCTGAAGAGCTAAATATTGATCGTCTCGAGATTCGCCTCATGAATGCCGCCAAGGAAGGCACCCAGACCCATTTCGGGCCAAAATTGGGACCTATAGGCTTTATCGAAACTCTGGAAGCAGCAAAGGCTCATAACCATATGAAAGAGAAGCTTGGACCCAATCAGGGTCGCGGCATTGCCACTGGTTTCTGGAACACACTGGGCATGGAAACTTCGGCAACTCTTAACGTCAACCAGGACGGTACGGCTTCCTTGATTTATGGCACAGTGGATGTCGCTGGCGGCATGCGTACTGCATATTCACAGATCGTTGCTGAGGAATTGGGCATCCCGTTTAAGAAAGTGCGCGCAATCCAAAGTGACACGTCGTCTTTAGGCTTCAATTTCACCACAGCTGGCAGCCGCGGCACGGCGGCGGGTGGTATGGCGGCGGTCAAGGCCAGCCGCGATGCCATCACCCGTATGTGCGAGGTCGCAGCCAGAATCTGGGAGGTCGAGCTGGATCAGGTCGTCTGGGAGGACGGCCATGCCCGTCCGGCAAGTTCCAATGTGGGTGAGTTTGAGCCCCTATCGCTGGCCGAGATTGCCATGAAGGCGGGTTTTTACGGCGGAACTATCGCGGGCCACGCGGAAATCAATGTAACTGGTGGCGGACCTGGCTTCGGCACCCATCTGGTCGATGTCGAAGTCGATCGGGAAACCGGTGCGGTCAAATTGCTGCGCTATACCATTATCCAGGATGCCGGCAAGGCGGTGTTCCCCGAATACGTCAAAGCTCAATTCCACGGCGCCGCCGTTCAAGGTATCGGTTTGGCGTTAAACGAGGAATATATCTATGACGAAAACGGTGTGATGGCCAATCCGGGTTTCTTGGATTACCGGATGCCGGTCGCTTCAGACATTCCGGTTATTGATACGCAAATTGTTGAGGTACCCAATCCTAACCATCCTTACGGTATTAGAGGTGTCGGCGAAGTGCCGATCATCCCGCCTTTGGCGGCGATCTCAAACGCAATTTATGATGCTGTTGGTATTCGTATGCGGGACCACCCGATGTCGCCACCAAAAGTTTTGGCCGCCCTTGATGAAGCTGCACCGGCTACGGCAGCAGAATAGAGTTTTGGTGTTTCGGTGACAGTTTACTTTTATACAATAAGTAAACTGTCACCGAAATAGATTAAGACCAGACGCCGAAGGTGTTGGCGTTGCCGGTGCCGGCATCAGACCGGTAGCACGGTACATAATCCAATAAATCAAACTTGAGCCCTGATCCTTGGGTTGCACCCATCGCCGCAATCCAATTTTTAATCTCGGAGCTGCCCGATTGATACGAATATTCCGGTTCATTGATGATGGCTGCCTCATCGCCATTGGCGATGGCTTTGAGAATTCGTTGATCAAGTTCTTCATCAATGACGAAATGACTGAAACCACCCGACGCCGCAATACCAACGCGTTTATCGCTATCCCAAGCACGGATCGCATTGCCGACGGCTTTACCGAAATTCAGGACACGCTTGGCAGTTGGTTGATTGGGCGGGAAGAATGTGTTGACGAATATCGGTAGGGTCGCCATATTCTGACAGGCCTCGAAGTCATTCAATATGCGATGATAGAAAAAGCCGAAAGCGTGGCCGATCCCATTCTCACCCCATGGGCCGTCTGGCATTTTGCTTGAAACAGAGACATCAAACTCATCAAGCATCAGTGACGAGACAACGTGGTCAGCCAATTCCGGCTCTCCGGCATATTCGAGATCATGATCTTCCGGCACATTAGTCCAGGCAGCAATGGCGATGCCGGGTGACATGGTATCAAGGCGTTCCTGGCTCAAGACTTTATTGAGAACTTTCTCGCCGTTATAGACAGAGAACGCCGGTGACTGCTCAAGCAGAAAACATTCTCGTTGATCGTCACCGAAAATTACCAAAACATCCAAATCAGCGGCGCGAATTTTATCGCCAAGCTGATCAAGCACTTTCTGACTGGCGTCGTGACGTTCCTGGCGGACTTCAGCAGTGTGCTGCGTCGCAAGATTTTCGCCTTTGCGCAGTTCGGTCAGTTCTTCATAAGTGTAAACGCCGCCCCGGAAAGGATGAGCCGGATTATTGCGGTCCGCTTCGGCGCGCTGATCCCAATCTTCAGGTTGAGTGCCCAGCATCGGGGTGTGGGAAGAGCCTACTCCAAATACTATTTCAGCCATGATTACCTCCTTGCGATTAGCTTCATTAAATCAATTTAGTTTTTGTTTTCTAATTAGTTGCATGTTTTGTCATCAATGTTCCTTGATACCGATCAATTATTATCTGCGTTAGGCCGGTAGATATCTGCGTTGCCGCCTAAGGATCTGGTTAGTCCTGCTACCGCAGGCAGGAGGCCCTGTTTCATTGCTGCCATGGCATCCTCGGAAAAGCGGTATTGCGGACCTGAGAGCTGAAGGGCACCCAATAGGTCACCACCCATGCCAAAAAGCGGGCAGGCGAGGGCGGCGGCGTCCGGATATAAGGTACCGAAAGAAGTTGCGTAAATATCCTTGCGAATTTGGTCGAAGTTTTTACCTTCTTCGCCTGAAAATGCCCGCAGCACTTGCGATGACGCGCCATTGTTGAGATCGTAGCGGTCGCCGACGCTTGATCCGGCATCGCGAATCCCTTGGGAAGAGTCGACCTTATGCAAGCAAACGATGCTGTTGCCATCGCGCACGGTAAAGGTCGCACATTCATTAAATTTATTGACCAGGGTCTGCATGACGGGATCTATCACATCAACAATCTGAAAACTCCGTTGATAGGCGGAGCCAAGATGGAACAGGGCAGCACCCAACTGGAACCAGCCATCATCCCGGCGTTTGATAAATCCCTGACGCTCCAAGGAGACGCAAAGCCGGAGAATAGTGCTTTTATTTAAGCCGGTAATTTCAGCGAGATCGGTGAGGCGAAGCGCATTTCTATCGGTGCCGAATGCCGACAATAGTGAGAGCCCGCGTTCCAAAGCAATAACGCCGCCTTTTGGTTCCGGTCTTAAATTTCCATCCACGAATTATTTCCTTTTCAGCATAAATTATGTTGCTTTGTGAATTGGCCTGTTGTTATACTACACGAAATTAAGTTTCATGCAATGAAACATTTTATAAATCACATAAATCAGTGAGAAACAGGTCAGAAAAATATATGAATAAAATTCTCGGACCGGATAAATCAGCGCCGATTTGGTACAGTGCTTCAAGCAAACGGGGCGGCAATAATGCTAAGCCAGCCGATCTGCCGGTGGACGAACCGAGTGTCGAGATCGGTGATATCACATTGAATGTCGCTTTGTTTGGCTACCTTTCGACCAAAGCTGAAAATGACCGGCTGACGCTGAGCGTCCCCGGTAATAGCAAAGTGAGAGACGTTATCGAGATTATCGGCGAAGCCTGCGGTCCGGAAATTACCGCTACTTTTAAAAATGATAGCGGTGAATTTATTGAATGCTGCCGGATTTTTGTCGAAGGCGTCCTGCTGGCCGATCTTGATGCCGCAATTATTTCAAAGAATGGCCAAGATGAACAACCATCAAATATTGAAATAATATTGCTCATGGCGAATGAAGCCGGCTAGCAAAGGTAGGAGAAACACAAATGGATGATGTACCTCAAAATTTAACCAACGCAGCCGAGACTACTGGCGAGGTTGATGATAAATGGGTCTCGTCATCCTGCAGTCTTTGCTATGCATCTTGTTCCATTAAAGCTCACCGCGTGAACGGTACCGTCATCAAGATCGAAGGCAATCCCGAAAGTGCTGTCGGCAAGGGCCGTCTTTGCGGCAAAGGGGTCAGTGGCATTATGTCCCACTATGATCCCAACCGACTCAATAAACCAATGAAACGCACCAACCCGGAAAAAGGCAAAGGCGTCGATCCTATGTGGGAGGAGATTTCCTGGGATGAGGCGCTTGATACGGTGGCCGGTAAACTGAAGGCGCTACGTGAGGATGATCCGCGTAAATTACTTATCATGCGGACAACCACGGTGATGACCCAGCACATTCCGCCGTTTGCTTTTATGTCGGCCTTTGGCACGCCGAATGCGTCGGCGGCAGGCGGCGGACTGCATTGCGGTAATGGAGCTCATTTAATTAGCGGCATCATGCATTCCTCCTGGTCGATCGTACCGGATTTCCAATATTGCAATTACGCGGTCTATTTTGGCGCTTCCAAAGGCCACGCCGCCGGTCACGCATCTTGCTCCAATATGACGATGGCGGCAGATGCTCGTGCGCGCGGTATGAAAATGGTGGTGGTTGATCCTTTCGCCAATCAGGCCGGTGCGAATTCTACTGAATGGGTGCCGATCCGAGTTGGTACAGATGCCGGTTTGGCGTTGGCAATGGCCAATGTGTTGGTCAACGAGCTGGAAATGTATGACGTCGCCTATCTCAAAGCCAAAACCAATATGCCGTATCTGATTGGTAACGATACGCGTTATATCCGTGACTCAGAAACCAACAAGCCAATGGTTTGGGATAGTGCAACCAGTCAGGCCTGTACTTTTGATAAGACTGATTCAGCTGATATGGCGATTGAAGGCACCTATATGGTTGACGGCAAACAGTGCCGCCCGGGATTCGTGTTGATGAAAGAGCATTTGAAAACTTATACGGTTGAGCGCGGTGAGGAAATCACCACTATTCCAGCTGAAAACATCCGCCGGATTGCCACCGAATTCGCCGAAGAAGCGCGCATTGGCAGCACCATTGTGATTGATGGCGTGACGGTGCCATATCGTCCAGTAGCCGCAATTGCCTTCCGAGGTTCACAGGGGCACAAGAACTCGACCTATAATATGCTGTCGGTTGATCTGTTGAATCATTTGGTAGGCGCGGCCGATGTTGCCGGTGGTTGCCTCGGCTTTAATCCAGCCTGTGATGGTTATCCTGAAACTGGGCGTTTGAAATATATTCCGCATCCCGATCCGGATGGCCTGATGATTACCGGCTCTTGGATGGGCCCACATGGACCGTATCCAATTGGCGATCCGGCGCCACCAGAACGGGTCGGTCTGCAGAATTTATTCCCGATGGCAATGGGCTCGGTTTTCCAAGGCTCCACCGATCAAGAGGAAATGTGGGAAAAATTTGATTTCGACTATCGCCCTGAATTTCTGCTCAATCTTGGCGCCAATCAAATCATGAGTGTTGGTAATAGTGATGCGGTCGAAGCATCATTGAAAAAGTTTAAGTTCATCGTTTCCTTTGATATCTTTGCCACCGAGACCACTGAATTCGCTGATATCGTGTTCCCCGACTGCGGTTATCTCGAAACCACCGATTCCCGCTCGAACTTTCCGTTTATTTTCAGCCTGCCTGCCGGATTGGGCGAGTGGTGCTGGCCGATCCGCCAGGAAGTCGTTGAACCCGAGGGCGAGCGCCGGTTATTTGCTGATGTATTGCAGGAACTGGGCGACCGGATTGGCATCACGCCAGATTTGAACGCCGCCTACAATGCTTGGTTCGAGCTTGAGGGCGAGAACCGGTTAAAACCGGACCGCAAATATACTTTTGCCGAGATCGGCGATCATGATCTTAAAGATAAATTCGGTCCCGACAAAGGCCTCGATTATTTTAAAGAACATGGTTTGGTCAAATGGCCTAAAAAACCCAACGAGGTTTACTGGCGCGCTTTTACCGATGTGCGGGTACCGCTCTATTGGGAATGGATGAACGACACCTGGGAAAAAACAATGGCGATTGCCGAGCCCAAAGGGTTGGATATTCCGAAAGAATATTACAGCCCTTTGCCAGATTGGCTGCCTTGTCCGTCCCATGAATGTGACCATGAAGATTTTGACTTCTATGCCTTCTATTACCGTGACATCGTTCACACCAATAGTCTGACAATGGAAAACGCCTGGCTGGACGAGGCTGCTCAACTCGATCCATATTCCTATAACATCGCAATCAATGCCAGCGTCGGTCGCGAAAAAGGATTGCAGTCCGGCGATCTTATTTCGGTCGAAAACGAACACGGCCACAAAGTTGAGGGCCGTGCGCGCTTGACCGAAACCATCCACCCGGAAGGTTTGGGCATTGGCGCCTGCGCCGGCCATTGGGCGCGCAGAATGCCGACGGCAAAAGGCAAAGGCGTATTCTTTAATGATCTGGTTGAGCTTGATTGGCATCATTCAAGCCCATCTAATTTAACGGTTGATCTTTGTGCCAAAGTCAAAGTCACCAAATTGGAGGCAGCACAATGAGATGGGGCATGGTGATAGATTTGAAACGCTGCATCGGCTGCTATGGCTGTCAGCTCTCATGCAAAGCTGAAAATGGTACGCCGCCTGGCGTCTTTTTCGCCCGTGTTCACAAACAGGAAGAAGGCCAGTATCCGACGGCACAGACGACATTTTTACCGGTGCTGTGCAATCACTGTGACGATCCGCCCTGCGTTGATGTCTGTCCGACCGGTGCCAGCTTCGTTTGGGAAGATGACGGCATTGTAGATATCGATGCTGATAAATGCGTCGGTTGCCGCTCCTGCATGATGGCGTGTCCGTATTCGCAACGCTTCCTCAATGATGATCCCCAGAACTATTACGGTGATCAGGGCGCCACGCCTTACGAGCAAGCCCGGGTCGAGCGGCACCAAACTGGTGTTGTCATGAAGTGTAACTTCTGTCGCGACCGGGTGCGCAATGGACAAGATCCGGCTTGCGTCGAAAATTGCCCGACCATTGCTCGCTATTTTGGTGACCTCGATAATCCAAATAGCGAAGTGTCACGGCTGATCCGTGAGCGTAGCGGTTTCCCGCTGCACCCGGAAAAAGGCACCAATCCAAACGTTTATTATTTGCCGGCTTGATTGGGAAGGGAAAATAATGACATCCACGAACTCAGGACGCTATGAGCAATTAATCAAGGACTATCAGACCGAATACCGGCCGCAACGGGAATGGTCGGAAGGGCGGGGTTTTTTTCTTATCCTTGGGCATTTTCTAGTCGGTGTTGCCGCCGGTGCCTGGCTGTTTGGTCTGTTCTTCCAGGATAAGATTTCCTTGTTGGCTGGTTTTGTGCTGGCGGGTCTCGGCGGGTTGGCGCATTTAGCCAATTTGGCGCGGCCGGAGAGGTTTATTTTGATGATGCTGCGGACGGCGACATCTTGGGTGTCGCGCGGTTTTTGGGGACTAACGCTGTTTTTGATCGGCAGCGTGATCTATCTGCCGTCGCTGATGTTCAGTGACACATTCTGGCAAAGCGATTCGGTGATTGCCGACGTCGGGGTAGTGTTTTCAATTGCCGGCTCGATTATCATGATGGCCTATATGGGATTTGTGTATACCGCATCCAAGGCGATCGCGTTTTGGAATTCAACCCTGCATCCCGTTCTCTATATTTCTTATGCTTTGCGCGGTGGAGCTGCCGCCCATCTGTTATCGCTGGCGTTTCAAGGTGAAGCTGTCAGCGGTGGTTCTGACATTCTGATATTTTGGATTGCCGTTACCGTGACGGTCATTGTGCTGTGGATATTTGAAATCCAGGGAGCTTTGACCAGCGGTGAGGAAGCGGCGGTGCACTCGGTGCATGATATTCTGGCGGGCCGCTTAGCGCTTTATTTCTATGTTGGCATTTTGCTGATCGGTCTGTTCGTGCCGGTGTTTTTGATGGCCGGAATTATCGCGCCCCTATCACCAACATTGTTTGCACTGATTGGATTGACCTCCGTCGCCGGTGATTTCTTCATGAAATTCTCGTCGATTAAGGCCGGCGTATTTAGTCCAGTCCGGCTCTACAGCGGCAATAATCGAAGAGCGACACGACGCCGAAAAATTTGAGAAAAATCTGACAGATAACTGGAGCCCCACCATGATTATCGACTGGCAACATCACGCATCACCTAAAGTATTTTTTGACCGCCGCGGCGGCAAAGCGGGTGCGCCGGTTATGCAGAACGGCAAAGTTAATTTGCGGTTACGCCCCGAGGTCTATCAAATTGACATGCAGCTCGACTATATGGATGCCGCCGGTATTGATATGTCGGTGCTGTCGGCGACTTTGGAAAATCATGATGATTGCTCGATTACCGGAGAGTTTTATGCTGAGGTTATGCGAGATCACCCGGACCGGTTTGCCGGCTTGGCTCCATGTTTGCCGCTGCATGGTCCGGAAGCGCTCGCCGAGCTTGAACATGCTGTTACTGAACTGGGCCTAAAAGGCGTGGTTATCTCACCGCAAAATGCCGGGGAGGCAATGGATTCCCAGAAAATGTGGCCGTTCTATGAGCTGGTGCAGAAATTGGATGTGCCGATCTTCGTGCATATTTCCGGTGTGCCGGTCGGCTATGACGCGCTCGAAGCCGACTGGAACATCAATGTAACCATGACCCGGGAGTTCGATGTCGCCTCAAACGCCATCCGCCTGGTCAATAGCGGCGTGTTGACCAAATTTCCCGGTTTGAATTTTGTTATCGCCCATTTCGGCGGTGGTGTGTCCTCGATTTACGAACGGGTTGAGCGCTACGTCTATTCCTGGGGCGATCGTTTTTGGGAAGATCAAGGCGGTAAAGCGCCTTTCGCCCAACCCTATAAACAAAGTTTCCGGGAAGTCTTTGATCGTTTGTATTTCGATATGGCGGGTTTCGAAGGAGGTATGAACGCGGTCAATTGCGCGCTCACCACAATCCGCCCGGATCGCTTACTGTTTGCAACCGACTATCCCTACAATTTTTCCGATGATCCAGAAATGGTGAAACAATATGTCGAGAATATCCGCGCCCTCAATCTGGCACCGGAAATTATCGATGGAATTCTGGGCGGCACGGCGGCCCAACTCTTGAAATTATAAACCAGCCAAAGCCCAGGCCAATAAAATGGTCGGGGTGAACGTAATTAAACAATGCTAACGATTGATAATTAGTAAAAAGGAGATTGCCCCATGAGTGAAGCGAAAAAAATAGCGAAAGTTGATACCGACAGCGCCCTTGGCGCTATGACCGGAGAACGTTACATCAATAGCCTGAAAGACGGCCGCGAAGTTTTTATTGATGGTGAGAAAGTGGATGATGTCACCAAGCATCCGGGTTTCACCGGCATCATCAATGAGATGGCCCGCCTGTATGATTTACAGAACAGCGATGAATTTAAAGATGATATGACGTTCGTTGATCCTGATTCCGGGGTGCGCTCTTCGGTTTCCTGGATGGTGCCGAAATCAGCTGATGATTTGAAAAGAAAGCGCCGCAATAGTGAAATTTGGAACCAGCAAACCTGGGGGCAGCTTGGCCGTTCTCACGATATTCTGGCGCCTTATATTATTGGTGCGCTCAACCGCAAGGACCTTTTCAGCGAAGTCAAACATCCAAAATGTGATTTTGGTGAGAACCTTGAGAATTATTATAACTACTGCATGAAGAACGATCTGTTTTTGACCCATGCACTGGGTGATCCGCAAGTGGACCGCAGCGAACAACAACAAAATGAACAGCGCAAAACCCAGGAAGATCTGGAGGTTGCCCTGCATGTTATTGAAGAAACCAGTGACGGCGTGATTGTTACCGGCGGTAAACAGCTTTCAACGGCGGCAACTCATGCCAATGAGTGTTACATTTCTTTGTCGGCGACTTTTGCGCGGCGCAATGATCCGAATTGTGTGCTTGCTTTCTCAATCCCGCAAAACACACCGGGCCTGAAAGCCCTTGCCCGCGAGCCTCATTCGCGCTGGTTCGGTACCTGGGGGCATCCTTTGCAGATGCTGGATGAGCAGGATTGCATGCTGTTCTTTGATAACGCTTTGGTGCCATGGGACCGTTTGTTTATGCTCTATGATCCTTCGCCGATGGCGAAAATCCTCGGTGCCGGCGGAGGTAGCGTAAACTTCAATTTCCTAGGCTGGGCTAATTTGTGTCGTGCTCAGGAACGGATGAAGTTAATCACAGCTGTAGCCACTTTGATTGCCGAATCGATCGGCGTCATTCAATACCGTGAAGTTGC
>CAJWIB010000024.1 GCA_913041095.1 uncultured Rhodospirillaceae bacterium
ATCTCACTTTGCAGTTCGGCATAGAGCATCTAATAATTTATTCCTCCCGGATCAGCCGTTTGCCCTTACCCTCGAACCGAGCAAGGCTGCCGGCGTCAACGATTTCGAGGTCGGGCGTGAGTTTAATGTGCGTTTTGAAAGTCTCGGCCAGTTCTTCGCAAGCTTGTTCAAGCTTGGCGGACTTGATGTCCGTCGCGGCTGGCTCGACGATGATTTTCAGATGCTTGCCGCTGCCAATCCGAGGCACAATAATCCGGTACTCTAACGACAAGGTACTGATACCATGAAGGATGTCTTGAATTTGTGAAGGATAAACGTTGACCCCGGCATAATGGAACATGTCGTCAGTGCGTCCAAGCACTCCGCCCTTAAGCCGCAAGTTGGTGCGGCCGCATTCACATGGTTCACGATCGAATTCCACCAAATCCTTCATGCGGTAGCGGATCAAAGGTGAGCTTTCACTCGATAAATTGGTCAGCACCAATTCACCGGTCTCGCCATCTGGCAGAGGGTTTAGGGTTTCGGGATCGAGAACTTCGGCAATGAACAAACCTTCGGAGACATGAGTGCCCTGATGGCAAATACATTCATAGCCGAAATTACCGCCTTCCGTAGAGCCGATATCATCGAAAAGTTCAGCGCCCCATAGTTCCTCAATGGCTTGCTTGGTTGCAGGTACAGCCGCACCGGGTTCACCTGCCGCCACCAATTTTTTAATTGAAGAGCCGGCAAGATCGATACCCATAGTGGCCGCTGTTTCGGCCATAAAAAGCAGATAGGATGGTGTACCGCAAACCGCGGTTGCACTCCAATCGACCATCGCCCGGAGCCGGTCTTTGGTGCTTTGACCGCCGCCGGGTACAATCATCAGCCCGGCTTTTTCCATCGCTGCCTGAAAGCCCCACCAAGCGATAAACAAACCGTAATTAAAAGGCACAAACAGAATGTCTTTCTCCGTCAGGCCGTAGCCGCAGCGGAAATGCATGAATTGCTCGTAGAAATTATCAAACCAGTCTTTGCGGTTAAGCATGATCCTGACCGGTACACCCGTGGTGCCCGAGGTCTGAAAAACCCGGATTGCTTCTTCCGGTTGAATGCAGCCAAAGTCACCCCAAGGCGGATTTTCAATCTGGCTTTGCTGGAGCTCCTCTTTTTCGGTTAGGGGAATACGGCCAATATCAGCCATGGTGCGGATGTCGTCCGGTTTGATCTGCGCCTCATCCAGCTTGCGCCGGTAAAGGGGGCTGCGCTCGTAAACGTGGTTCAACTGATGGCGCAATTTACCTAGTTGGTACGCTTCCAATTGCGGCCGGCTCATACACTCCAGTTCTTGATCGTAATAAATTACGTCTGCCATTCTCATCCCCCCCCCGGGGCGGTTATTTAGCTACTTTTGGTGTCTCTCCAATTCCCGTAAACCTTTAAGTATCTTCTCGGGAGAAAACGGCGTCGAATATAGCCGTACACCTGTGGCATCATAAATTGCATTGGCGATCGCCGCTAGAATACCGGACACCAGACCTTCGCCCACTTCCTTGGTACGGTAAGACTGGCCAACTTCGTATTGCTCGGTAATCACATCAGCATCCTCAGATTCCGCCATATTGTGGATCGTTGGCATGCGGTAATCGAGCCAGCTCGTGTTCAGGGTATAGCCATCCTTGGTCATAACCTCTTCCATAAAAGCGTGGCCGAGAGCCATCGATACCTGGCCATCGATCTGCCCCTTAACCAGGCCAGGATTGATGGGGAAACCACAGTCATGAACCGTCAGGGCTTTCGCTAATCTTGCTTCGCCGGTTTCAATATCGACTTCGACCTCGGCAGTTTGGGCGCTGAAGGCATAGTTTTCAGTCCACCGGCCTTTAGTTGTAGCTAGACTGGGGTGGTTGGGTTCATCCCGCATGGTGCGCCAGAAACCTTCGCCAATCACGGTATCACCGCGATGATTGGCGACGCTGGCGGCGATAACCTCCCGGTAGGAGAGCCGGTTATCCGGATTGCTTTGGCTGATAATTTCTTTGTTATCGAGATAGAGGTCATCTGCCGTAACGTTCATCTGCTCAGCCGCGACGATCAGGAGTTTAGCCCGGGCGTTGGTTGCGGCTTGGCGGGCAGCGTTACCGGTTACGTAGGTGAGACCACTGATCCAAGCGCCAATATCCTGCGGCGTGGTATCGGTATCGGAAGCAATGATCTTAATGTCATCCATGTCGAGACTAAGTTCTTCAGCGATGATTTGGGTGATGACAGTCTCAGCCCCCTGGCCGAGATCGATGGCGCCGGTCAACACGATCGCCGAACCGTCGTCGTTCATTTTGACAATCACGCCGGAGCCATTCGGATAGATTAGCGTGCCGCTCATATAAGAAGAAATGCCGATACCGACACCGCGGCGGATTGAGGTGTCTTGGGGCGGCGATTTTCGGTCTCGGCCGTATTTCGCCACCAGATTAGTTTTTTTCGCAGCGATTTTGATGCATTCCTGAAGGCCTGCTTGATGGACGTTGTCTTTGTTGGGTAATTCCTCGTCCGGCACGCGGGCGTTGCGTAGGCGGATTTCAATCGGATCAATACCAATCTCTTCGGCGATGGTGTCGAGTTGGGACTCAATGGCAAAGCGGACCTGCGGGCAGCCGTGGCCGCGTTGCGGGGCCCGGGTGGTATGATTGGTATAGACAGAGTAGCCTTCATATTTAAGGTTCGGTACGCGGTAAGGCGCCATCGTGAAGCCCCAGGCGAGGAACACCACCACCACACCACTGCCCCGGTAAGCACCGGCATTATTGATAATCCGCAATTCCTGAGCGACCAGAGTGCCGTCTTTTTTAACGCCGGTTTTGAGCTCGACCACCAATGGCTGACCGTGCCGGTAGGCCGAGAAAATTTCTTCGCGGCTGGCGACAAAACGGACCGGACGGCCCGTCAACATCGATAGCCGGGCGGCGCAAAATTCATGCGAATAAAGATCAATCTTGCCGCCAAAAGCGCCACCGACATAGGCTTTGTGCACGCGTACCGACGAATAAGGCAAATCCAGTACTTTGGCCAGCTTGGCGCGCTTATTGAACGCACCCATCGACGATGTCCAGACGTTAAGTTTGTCGCTTTCCCAATGAGCTACTGTCACTTGCGGTTCCAAATAACCGTGCGTCCTGAGATGGCTTTCATAGCGGTCTTCACGGACATAATCAGCCTCCGCAAAACCCTGCTCGACATCACCCCAGCCGGATTCGGTTTTGCCGCCAATGTTGCTAAAAGACTCTTTCTCGGCGACCTTGGGGTGGCTCGGATGAATTTCCGGTGAGCCTTCCTGCATCGCTTTATGCGGATTGAATACCGGTGGCAGTATTTCGTATTCAATATCAATCAGTTCCAAGGCGGCTTGCGCGGTTATGTCGTCGATGGCGGCAACGGCAGCGATCTCCTCACCGACATGTACGACCCGATCGCGGGCCAGTACTTCCTGATCTGGTGGATAGCGCGGCGTTTCGACAAAACCGTGCTTGATGCCTTTGGAATCCTCTATCGTGATCACACCTTTGACACCGTCCAAGGCTTTGGCCTTGCTGAGATCAATGCTGACGATTTTGGCGTGGGGATGAGGACTCCGCAATATCCGGCCCGTCAGCATTCCCGGCAGCCTGACATCCTGACAGTAGACCGCCCGGCCGGTGACTTTATCCGGACCGTCCTTACGTTTGACGCTTTTGCCGACATGCCTCAATTGGTTCATCAAATTAGTTCCTTTATAGCAGGCGCGGTTTAACGCCTTGATCGGACACCTGCAAAATCGAATCGACAATCGAATTGTAACCAGTGCAGCGGCAGAGATTACCCTCCAAAGCTTTGTTGATATCGTCACGCGTCGGTTTTGGATTTTTCTCCAGCAAGGCGGTTGCCGACATCAACATGCCAGGAGTGCAAAATCCACATTGGGTGCCGCCTTGATCGAGAAAGGCCTCCTGCAAGTAATTCAAATTTTCGCCATCGGCCAAATCCTCGACGGTGCGAATATTTTTGCCTTCGCACTCAACCGCCAAGGTGATGCAGGAGAGCGTCGGTTGGCCATCAACCAGTACCGTGCACGCGCCGCAAGTGCCCGATTCACATCCATCCTTGGTGCCGGTAAGACCAATTTTTTCGCGGATTGCTTCCAGCAGCATAACCCGGGGTTTGACGGTAATCTCATGGGCTTCGCCGTTAATGGACATTTCCAATACCCGGGAGCGGGATTTTTTGCCGTTAACCGTCGTTCTGTCATTTATCTGATTCATCCAACCTGCTCCTAAATCTTACCCTGGGCGCACTCGATAGCGCTTACCAGTGTACGTTCGGTATAAACCCTGATGTTTTCGCGCAAAAAACCTTTATTAAAACCATGATGGGGCAGGGGTGATATTTCCTGGCTGGCAGCCACCGCAATTAGAGCTGGGTCGAGTACGGCATCCTCCATCGAAAGTTCAGTCGTGGTTGGGCGCAAGGGGCCTTGGCCGACCGCGCTATACACGATTTTGGCCCAACAGCAGGTCTCGCCGTCTTCTGCTAGTTGCAGGACTATAACGATAATGGCGGTGCCGAAGTCAAGCCCGCCACGAACGGTTGTCTTGTGATAGCCCCAGCCAAACCGCTCTGGAACCGGCGGTACGAAAATCGCCTGGATGATTTCAGCAGTACCCAGGGTAAAAGGGTTCATGCCATCGCCGGTATACAAATCCGCCATTGCTATCTCACGGGTACCATCAGGCCCAAGAATTTCGAGTTTGGCATCAAGGGCGATCAATACCGGAGCGATATCCGACATATAGACCGCCCAGCAGACGTCGCGGTCATTACCTGGAAACGGGTAGCAGCAATCACCGCCACGTTTGTAGCAGGGCTCGACGAACTGATAGTCGTGTTTTTGATTGTAATAGAGACAGCGCGTTTCCTGACACAAGTTGCCACCGAGAGTGCCCATCACCCGTACTTGATTGCTGGCTACCGTATGAGCGGCTTCGGCCAGCATCGGCAGTTCATTCTGGATCAGCTCGGCATCAACCAGATCAGATAATTTGGTAAGGGAGTCAATTCTAATCGAGCCATCAGCGCATTTTTCCGGCGCTGCCGGTTCGATACCGCTCACGCTTACCAGCAGGGACGGCGTTACAACCTCAACCCGCATGTTGGGCATAAGATCAGTACCGCCAGCCAGCAATTGCGCATCACCACCGGTCTCATTTAAAAGCGCCGTCGCCTCCTTCAGTGAACCCGGCCGTTCATATTCAAAATCATATAAAATCATGACACGCCGCCATTATCTTCCTGGCACTCCTTGTTCAAATAAACACTTACTTTTATTATTGATATTTACTATAGTCACATATAGTTTGATATTCAAACTAATTTTGGCTGTTAGTAAAAATCAAAATCGGATGCGATGTTCGATGATTAAAACCAAAACGCTCGATCAATTACCGGTACGTTCTGCCGATGATGACCTTAATTACGGCAAACTGCCGGCCTATCTCGGCTATCAGGCCCGCCAAGCGCAAGCCGCAGTGTGGCGCGATTTTCCGCGCCTGATGGAGAAAATCGATGTTACGCCTGGCGAATTTGGTCTGTTGACATTGATCGCAGCCAACCCCGGCATCAATCAAATGTGTCTGGCGCGGGTCTATAAGCTTGATAAATCAACCCTATCTTACGCGACTAACCGTCTGGTAAAACGCCGCTTGATCAAACGCCGACGCGATGTCAGTGATCGGCGCCATTACACCTTATCGCTGACGCCAACGGGACAAGCAAAGCTGGCCGCCGCCACCGCAAAGGTTGAGGAGCAGGAACAGATCATGGACCGGATGCTCGAGCCCGGTGAGCGGGAACTCCTGCTGTCATTATTGAAAAAAATCCCCCTCGCATTTGAAGAATGACGACTATTTTCTTCCCAGCAGGAAATCAGCCGTCAATCTTTCCAAACTTACAGCCAATTATCGACCGAAACCGTAAATCCATGCCGATGTTCGCCGGCAATCATTTTCCAGGCACCTTGGGTCTCGCCGCCTGTAACAACAATCGAGATATCTTCCGGCTCATACATGCTGACAAGCCCGTCAGGTTTGGCTTTCAGCCGGCTGGCAAAAGGCTCGACGCCAGCGACCGCCAAGGGATATTTAAGGGTTTGTATCCATTGGTCATCCCAGTACTCACGCGCCGGCAACAATGCATTTTCAGAACACCAGTTAGCCAGTTTTTCTTTGGTATCAAAGCCAAGCTCAACAAAGCCGCGGGCAACGATCGGGTCCAAGACAAAGATCGGCGCAATATTTTGTTCGCAGGCTGCCAAAGCTCGGCGCATTTTCTCCTGCCAGGTTTCACGCGGACCATAGCCAGCTTGGGTGTACCAGCCGCCAAAAAAGACGCTAACTGCGCTGTCGGTTGGCTTGAACCCCTGTTGAACATGAAACGGTTGCCAGGGTGAGCGTTCCTCGGCTTCGGCAAAACACGAGCTGTAATTATACCAATTGCCCAATGTTCCCATATAGGTGTCATCCGGTACCGAGCCACCCTGCAGATTAATCGATAATAAATTATGCGCCCGGCCAATGGTCGAATTGGCGTGGTTATAGGGTCCCATCACACCGATCCCATCATTCATGCCAATCTCGTTTCTGATCGGGCCATTGACCAGGGAGATCGTGGCAAAGGAGTTGGTGCTGCTGGAGCGCGCCGACACACCGCTGGCGGCAAGAGCCAGGATGACCGGAAAATATTCAGGCTTAGCGCCCGCCATCACCGCATTAACCGCAACTTTCTCAACATCAAATTCCCAAAATTCTCTGAAGGCGGTCGGGTTTAGGCGGCCAACTATCTCGTCCGGTGAGTGGCTGGTGCCCTTAAGCATCGCCGCCACCCGTTCTTCGGTTGGTAAAATAATCGGCAAATTATCGGTCCAGTGATTTTCGACAAATAAGGCTTGGAGATTGTCTTCTGTATTAGGATCCATCAAGCGTGGTGTCATTCGCTCAAACGTCATGCCATTCAGATCATTGTCGTTAAGCGGATGGGACAACCCTTCAATGACCTCCTGCATGAAAGGCCGGTTGCTGATGGGATCTTCACCTTCGACATAGGCCCGCAGATCGGCTGGTGATTTATCGACAATTGGTTGGGGGACGTAGGTCTGGCGAGTCGTCGGCATGCCGTTGGCGTAAGCCACTGATTGCGCTAACCTGGCAAAAGCATCGGTATGTACCGCGACAGTAGGCACACCGCTTTCTTCTAATGACATGGCGAGCCCGACGACCGTCGGACTGCAGGTGCTTCACAAACCAACCCCGAGGATCGCCGCATCACCCTCAGCTTCCACCGTCGCCCGCATCTTCGGATCATCGACCCAGCTTTCACGCGGTTTAATATTTCGGATTTTGACGGTGGGTAAATTTTCAGCAAACCAAAGCTGCACCTGCTCCATAAACACTTCTGAATTGTCAAACAGGCAATCGACAAGAAAGACAACTTTACCATCCAAACTCTCGAGCCGAGGCGCCAGTCTTTTGCCGGTGACTTTGGGGGGATAGCCCCGGGGATCATGAATTGTGATTTTTTCTGCCATGGTTTATCTTCCTCAAATAACCATCAAATACTATGCGCGCCAGCCACCGTCGGCAATATAGTGTGCAGCAAATTCGGCAGCTTTAACTGCATCCGCCGCCGCTTCTGCAGCTCTGCTTGTCGATCTCGATCGTATCGTTCCTGCTGAAAATAGGCCGGGAACTTCGGTGCGCATGTTTTCATCCACCATTATGCGGCCAGTCTCATCCAATTCGAGCAACCCGTTGACGCTTCGAGTATTTGGCGCCAGTCCAATATATATGAAAGCACCATCCGCGGCGATAAGTGAAGAGGAAGCGCTGCCTTGTTCGCGGACTTTAACACCTTCGACTGTTTCGGTGCCGAAAATTTCCTCGACATCGATATTATATCTTATCTTAATCTTGGTATTGGCTTTGACCTGATCGACGTAATAATTCTGAGCGGTTAGCTGATCATCTTGTTGCAAAATAATGACCTGAGCCGCCGCGGTTACCAGGGTAAGCGCCTCTTGTAGGGCGGAATCTCCGCCACCGATAACGACAGCAATTTTGCCTCGCAGCAGGGGCGCGTCACAGCTGGCGCAATGGCTGACACCTTTACCTTTGAATTTTTCCGCGCCCGGCACATCAAGCTCGCATAGGCTAGCGCCCATGGCTAAAATAACCGCTTTGCCCATATAATCTTCAGCTTCGGTATGGACCAGCCATCTTTCGTCTTTTTGCTCTAAGCTGAGAAGCTTCATCGGCACAAGTTCAGCGCCGGCTTGAACGGCATCACCCTGGGTTATCGGACATAGCTCATAACCGGCAACGCCATCGGGATAGCCGGGAAACCCATCAATTTTTTCGATGCTTAACAAATTGCCACCGAACTCATTACCGGTCAGCATAAAGGTTGAGAGTACGGTTTGGGCAGCGGCTCGTCCGGCAGTCAGACCGGCAATACCACCGCCAGCCACCACAATGTCATATTCTTTTACCAACAAATTTTACTTACTGATTCTACAAAAATTAAACTTATAGATTAGTCGATGATCAACATCCATCAAAAGGATTGTCATCCCTTCAACTTATTTTAAAATAAAACCCAAACAATAATGCTTTTGGAGGGATCGTGGTGGAGCAACTATTTGACTACATAATCATTGGTGCGGGTTCCTCCGGCTCGGTTGTTGCTGGCCGTTTGAGCGAAGATCCGGAAGTTTCCGTTTGTCTCTTGGAAGCCGGACCACCCGATACTAGTCCCTTCATCCATGTGCCCACCGGCATAATAAAACTATCGTCTCACCAGAAATTAAACTGGTTGTTTATGACCAAGCCGCAGCAGAGCATGAATAACCGGCCACTTTTTACGCCGCGCGGCAAAACCTTGGGCGGGTCAAGTTCGATCAATGCGATGGTTTATATTCGGGGCAACAGGCTTGACTATGATGAGTGGGCGGCACTCGGAAATGAGGGTTGGGCTTGGAGCGATGTTAAACCCTATTTCCTAAAGGCAGAACATAATGAACAATTTGCAGACGAACACCACTCCCAGGGCGGTCCGCTTAATGTGACATTTCCAAACATTGTCAGCCATTTGGAGCAGGATTTTGTCGCCGCCTCCGAAGCTTTGCAATATAAACACAATCCGGATTTTAATGGTGAGAACCAGGAAGGCGTTGGTATTCATCAAGCGACCCAAAAAAACGGACAACGCTGGTCGAGCTCGAAAGCCTATCTTCATCCGGCGATGCAGCGGCCAAATCTAACCATTCTAACTGAAGCCGCTGTAAAAAGGGTTTTGCTTGATAATGATAGGGCGTCGGGGATTGAACTTATTGACGGTAGGCAACTGAGCGCAAAACGCGAAATTATTGTGTCAGCCGGTGCCATCGCCTCGCCCAAAATTTTTATGCTGTCAGGTATCGGTGATCCGGCAGAGCTTGCCCCGCATGGTATTGAGTTGAAGCACAATCTTTTAGGAGTCGGTAAAAACCTCCAGGATCATGCCGTTGTGGGAGCGATTATGAGCACCAAATCCCGCACACCCTGGGGGTTTTCCTGGCCAAAATTACCGTACTTTGGCCTCGAAGCGCTTAAATATATTTTTGCCCGTAAAGGCTGGTTTTCAGCGCAACTCATCGAGTCCGGCGGTTTTATCAAAAGCCGGCCTGAACTTGAGCGCCCGGATATACAGCTGGTATTTGTTCCGGGCCACCGTGCGGTACCGCCTAAAGTCGTCGAAGTCGGGCACGGCTATTCTGCCTTTGCTGTGCTGCTGCACCCGGAGAGCCGGGGAGTGATCAAACTCGCCTCAGCTGATCCTGAGGACGCCCCCATTATTGATCCGCAATTCTATTCCAAAGAACCGGATATGGATGTGCTGCTGTGGGGGCTCAAAGAATGCCGCCGCATCGTCAATAATGAGGTTTTTCAAAAATACCAGCCAACCGAATCTCTGCCGGGGAAAAGCGCCCAAACTGATGAGGAGTTGAAAGAATATATCCGCAATTTCGGCAGCACGATTTTTCATCCGGCCGGTACTTGTAAAATGGGCAGCGATGACCAGGCGGTAGTTGACCATCGGCTTCGAGTTCATGGGCTTAAGGGATTGCGGGTAGTTGATCTCTCGATCGTGCCTAAAATCGTTGGCGGTAATACCAACGCGCCAGCGATCATGATTGGCGAAAAAGCAGCCGATATGATCAAGCAGGATAATACTTAAAGCTAATCCAAATCCGGTGATTCCAGTGGCTTCCAGTCGGCGGATTGTTGCAATTCTGCGCCGGTCTTATCTTGCAACTCTTCGAACGACATATCCTCGATATGTTCCAGGACAACCAGACCAGTTGCCGTGACTTCAATGACAGCGAGATCGGTATAAATCCGATCAACGCAAGTGAGACCGGTCAAGGGTAGGGTGCATTCTTCGACAATTTTAGCGCCGCCGTCCCGGGCATTGTGATCGGTGAGGATAAACACGCGCTTGGCACCGACGGCTAAATCCATCGCGCCCCCTACAGTCGGTGTGCGGACGCCATCGCCCAAATTCCAATTTGCCAGATCACCATTGGCGGCAATTTGAAAAGCGCCCAAGGCACAAATGTCTATGTGGCCACCCCTGATCATGGCAAAGGAATCAGCGTGATGAAAATAGCTACCGCCCGGCAATAGCGTGGTCGCCAGGGTGCCGGCATTAACCAGCTCCCAATCTTCCTCGCCTTCTTTGGCGGGCGGGCCCATACCGAGTAGGCCGTTCTCGCTGTGCAGGATGACTTCGCGCTCTGCTGGAATATAGTTTGGGATACCAAGCGGCATACCGATGCCGAGATTGACGATGGCGCCATCCGGGATATCTTGAGCGGCGCGCCAGGCAATTTGTGGCCGTGCCATTCCTTTTTTTTGGGGGCCTGCTGTCATGGCTCACCATATAAAGTGGTTGGGTTCTCGACTTCAACGACCCGGTCGACAAATATTCCGGGGGTTGTAATGGTTTCCGGATCAAGCTCGCCGAGCTCGACAATTTCTTCGACTTGAACAATGGTTAACTTAGCGCCCATCGCCATGATCGGATTAAAGTTACGGCCGGATTTTGAATAAACCAGATTGCCCCAGCGGTCGGCGTGCTTGGCCATAATTAGGGCGACATCGGCTGTAATGGCTTGCTCCAAGACATAGTCTTTACCATCGATCTGGCGGGTTTCTTTGCCTGCCGCCAAAGGTGTGCCAAAAGCTGTACCTGTATAAAATCCCGGGATACCCGCGCCGCCGGCGCGAATGCGCTCGGCCAGAGTTCCTTGCGGCACGACCTCCAATTCGATATGTGCTGTTGGTGTCCCGGCATCGAATATTGTTGTGCCGGGTCCTCTGGGAAAAGAAGCGATATACTTATCAACACAGCCCGCCGTGATTAACCGGCCTTGGCCGAAATCCTCAGCGACGACGCCATTGCCGATGAGGGTTAGTCCTTTCAGCTGGCACTCAAGGAGACCATGTATCAGATCATTTGGTGAACCCGCATCACCGAACCCACCGGCCATCACCGTTGCGCCATTTTCGATTTCAGCCAATGCTACGGTGAGATTGGATACTTGCTTGTTGATCATAATATATGCAGCTAACTTTAATGAGAAGGTGAGTTTAAAGCCTCAGTGAATGAAGGCAATACCAGTCAAATAAAACGGGAGGGTTAAATCATGAAAGCAATGGTGATGCACGAGTTTGGTGGTCCGGAGGTCTTGCTGGCTGAAGATGTGCCAACGCCTGAAATTGCCGACGGTGAAATTTTGGTCGATGTCAAAGCCGTTGGTCTCAATCCGATCGATTATGTGGCCCGTGCCAATGGCGGCCCGATGCGGAAAAGTTTAGAACAATCCTTACCGGCAATTTTGGGCTGGGACATTGCCGGCACGGTTCTCGAAACTAAATCGGATCAATTCCAAGCGGATGATAGGGTTTTTGCACTCTCGAAATTTCCAAAAATTACCGGTGGCTATGCGGAGTTTGCCGCCGTACCCGCCGATGAAGCCGTCATCATACCGGCCAATCTCAGTTTTGAAGAAGCCGCTGCCGTGCCGCTGGCCGCCCTTACTGCCTGGCAGGCCTTGGTCCAAACAGCTGATATTCAAGCGGGCCAGCGCGTACTTATCCATGCGGCAGCTGGTGGGGTTGGACATTTTGCCGTCCAGATTGCCAAACATAAAGGCGCTTATGTCATCGGTACGGCCTCAGCGCAGAAGGCGGATTTTCTTAGCGGCCTCGGTATCGACGAAGTAGTTGATTACTCGACACAAGATGTCGCGGAAGTTGTGTCTGATGTGGATATTGTGCTTCACGCTCTGCCGCCGGATTTCCGGGAAAGTGTTTCCTGGCCATGTTTGAAAGAAGGTGGCTTACTGCTTTCTTTGTTGGGTCCCGTGCCAGAGGAAGAAACAACCAAATATAAGACTCGGGCGGCGCAGATCGGGGTTCGCCCAGATCAAGCTCAATTAAAGGAAATTGCCGGTTTGCTTGAAGACGGCACTTTTAAAGTTACGCTCGATAAAACCTATCCGCTGGCGGAAGTCGGCGCTGCCCACAGCCAAATCGCAGAACGTCACACTCGCGGCAAGGTCGTATTGACGGTATAAAAACAAACAGAAGTAAGAGGCGAGGAATTCTTCAAACTCGATTAAAGCGTTTGGACTGTTTCAGACTTTTTCAAGCCGAAGACTTCGATGCCGTGGTTGCAGCCCTGACAAATGCTAGTTTTACGCTGTTGGAAGCTTGCCCTGAGGTGCAAAATATTCAAAATACAAGCGATGCAGGATAACCCTAACGAACTTGAGAAATATTCCGTTCGCAGCAGCGATGTGATATACACGGTTTTTGCTGACGCGGTAAAAATCGGTAATGATTATCTGGTATATTTATGGGGTGGTGAAGCGCCGCATATTGGCGCTGTTGCGGCAGCACAGCCCCGGCCCAGCCTAGTAGACCCGGCGCAAACGAGCGCTTCTTCCTCGGTGTTGACTTATGTCGGCCATAAAGAGGATGTTGTGGTTAAACAGGTCGCTGAAGAATTATCGTCTGCGTTGAATGAAAATGTTGTTGTCACCGCCGGAATTCACTGGGATAACATCGAAAAAGCCGGTATCGATAAAGTGGTTACCGGATGTCGCGAAGTAACCGAGGCGCTGATTGAGGTGCTCGGCAAACACAACGAGGAAACGAAATGACATACCCTCTTGTCGTCGCTGTAACTGGCGCCACTGGCGTAATTTACGGTGTTGAATTGCTGAAAGTTCTTAAAGAACTTGGCGAGGAAACTCATCTGATTTTGAGTGAATCAGCTGGCCTCAATTTGACGATCGAAACCGACTACAGCTTAGATGATGTGCGTTCCCTGGCTGATGTCGTCTATAGCAATAAAGATATCGCTGCGGCGGTTGCCAGTGGATCGTTCCTGACCCGGGGTATGGTGGTGGCACCCTGCACGATCAAAAGCCTATCAGCAATTGCCAATTCCTATAACGATAATCTCGTCGCCCGCGCCGCCGATGTTACCTTGAAGGAAAAGCGCCGCTTGGTGCTGATGGTCCGGGAAACTCCTTTGCACAAAGGTCATCTCGATTTAATGTCGCGCACCGCCGATTTGGGCGCGACGATCCTGCCGCCGATGCCGTCATTTTATCATGGACCGCAAACTATCCAGGATATTATCAACCAAAGTATTGGTAAGTTGCTGGATCAGTTCAGCATTGAGCACAATCTTTTCCGCCGCTGGAAAGGTGATGAAAGAGTGAGCGATAGGGATGTTAAAACTCCAAGTGAAGATAGAGTTGAGGAGCTGGAATCCCGCTTTGGTGAGGTAAAACGCCTCTAACTTTGTCTATTCTGTGTGATCAAGCACATCTAACACTTTTTCGGGTGTCATCGGTAGAGAATTAGGCCGCCCGCCAATGGCATCATCAATCGCATTGGCAATTGCGGGCGCAACGCCCACCATCGCCGGTTCACCGACACCCTTGGCACCAAAAGGTCCAGCTGGTTCCGGATCTTCAACAATAATAGTGTGAACTTTAGGCACTTCTTTGACGCCCGGAATTTTGTATTCCATCAATGTTGGGTTCACCAGCCGACCGTTGTCCCAGACCATTTCTTCAAAAAGAGCATAGCCCATACCTTGGGCGAAACCGCCTTGGATTTGACCTTCAATATTTGTTGGATTGATCGCCCGGCCAACGTCGGCAGCAGCCCAGGCTTTGACCACTTCAACCTGTCCAGTTACTTCGTCAACATCAACCGCGGTCCCTTGAACACCATAAATATAAGCGCCCATATTGCCGAATACGACGGCTTTCATTTTTGAGCCTACGCGGTCGAAGGGCGGGCCATCGAAGACAAAGGTATGGGTACCGATGATCGGACCGCCAACTCCATAATGAGCGCGCAATGACGCTTCTTTAAAAGTGATAGTGCGGTTTACTAGGGGACTGTCGGTAACGTCAGATTTAACGCCGACTTGGCCTCCTGCAATTAAGGCCAGCTGGGCAGGATCGCAATCAAGCATGGCGGCTGCATGTTCGATGATCTGATCAGCAACATCTTCGGCTGCTGTTTTGACCGCCCGGCCGGTGGTATAGGTGGTGCGGCTGCCGACCGATTTGTAATTGTATGGTGTCGTGTCGGTATCAGGCTGAGTAACATTTATATCTTCGACCGGCAGTTTGAGCGTTTCCGCACAAATTTGAGCCAAAATTGTGCTGGCACCCTGACCAATTTCAATGCCGCCGGTATTCATGGTTACGGTGCCATCTTCACGAAGTTGCACCGAAGCACCGCTGGCCAAAAAACTACTGATATGAGCAAAACCGGAAAAACCGAAGCCGCGTTTTTTGCCTGGCTCCGGCGGTGGTAATTGAGTTTTATCCAGATCAGCTGCCTTCTGCACTTCTTCCAGGCATTGGCCAAAGCCGCAGGCCGGGACTTCCTGGCCACCCAG
>CAJWIB010000025.1 GCA_913041095.1 uncultured Rhodospirillaceae bacterium
TGCCAATTTAGCCCCTCTCATAAAGTCGGCCAGCCCTCCTTGCCCCCCCACCTGCTTACCGCCGATGGTCTCGCCATTAATTTGTCCAAACAAATCGATTTCGATGACTGAATTGATGGCGATAAAATTATCGTTTTGTTTGATAATGTCGGGGTTGTGAGTATAGGTAACAGGCCTGAAAAAAATATCTTCACGGTGGTGGATAAAGGCGTGCAACCGTGGAGAACCAAGGGCAACACCAGCAACAACTTTGCCAATATCGACGTTTTTTTGTCTGCCATTGATTACACCGCTATCGATCAAGTCCGCCATGGCGTCAGATATCATGCCCGAATGCACACCGAGATCGTTTTTGTCATGCAACGCCTTGAGCACCATGGTCGGCAGTTGGCCGATGCCGGTTTCGATGGTTGAACCGTCGGCTATCAATTCCGCGACCAATCGACCGATCGTATTTTGCTCTTCGTTGATGACAATTTCGTCGAAACCCACTAATGGATGATCTGTCTCTACTGCGTAGTGGATACTATCGAGACGTATAGTTGGGCTGCCATGCTGGAATGGCATAGCTTGGTTGATTTCAGCAATTAGCGTTTTGGTCTTGGGTATAATCGCCGGTACGAAATCGACCGATGAACCGAGGCTGCAATTGCCCTCGGCGTCAGGTGGCGACACCTGAATCAGAGCAAAATCGAAACCGTTGCTATCGGCAAAATATCGCGTGATGCCGCTATAGGAGAGGGGAAGAAAAACCGTTCTACCTTCTTTAAAAGACTGGCTTGTCTCAGGCGTGATAAAAAAGCTGACGGCATCAGAACTTTCACCCAATGACGCCGGGTCCGTACGGTTGACGCCCGGCAACATGATGGCGGTAAAGTGGATGCCGTTGCCCGACTGAGCATCAGTGGAAATGGCCGACGTCAGTTCAGTTGGTTCGCCGTTGGCGGCTTGAATATATACGCTGGCATCCTCGTGAAGCAGCCTTGCGGCATCCTGTGCTGAAATATAGTGGGGCAATTTTAAACGCTCATAATTTGGTTGTGGATGGTTTTTTATCCGTCCAACTTTAACACAGCAAAATTCTAATTCTCTAAAAAAGTTTAATTAGGAGGTTTAATTTAACGGTAAGTATCGAGACAATTCGAGTTCGTTGACAAAATTGTTTCCAACTTATAACATAATAAAACGATCGTTCGTTTTATTATGTTATTTAGGGAGGATTTATTCTTGGCTATCGAGAAAGTGTTAGTTGTGGGCGCCGGGCAGATGGGCCACGGCATCGCCCAGGTTTGTGTTACTGGTGGCGCGGAAGTTAAACTATTTGATACCTCAGAAAAGGCTGCCCAAAGAGGCTACGATAAAATTCTAGCTGCGGTAAAACGCGGCGTGGAAAAGGGCCGCTATTCGGACACTGATATGAAAGATTTTGCTGGTCGTTTGTCCCTGGTGAAAAGCTATGATGAAGCTCTGGATGTCGATATGGTCATCGAAGCAGCACCCGAAAATGTTGATATCAAGCGCAAGATCGCGACGGATATGGACACTCTTATGCCGAAAAAGGTCATCCTGGCCACCACCACATCGGCTTTACCCATTACCGATATAATGAATCAGACTAAACATCCGGAAAGGACAATTGGCACCCATTTTCATCACCCGCCCGCCGTCATGAAATTGGTCGAAGTGGTTAACGGCTTTTCCACTGCGCCAGAAACCACCAATACAATGATCAAGTTCTTGGCATCCGTTGGTAAAGCACCGGTGCCCTGCAAGGATTATCCCGGTTTTGTCTCTTCTCGCGTAGGTATTATTATGATCAATGAAGGCATCCACACCCTGGCCGACGGCGTCAGTTCAGCAGAAGATATCGATGCGGCTTGTCGCTATGGCTTTAACTGGCCCATGGGACCTCTGGAATTATCCGATTTGATCGGACTGGAAACCATCCTGATGATTCTGGATGATCTAACCTTCAAGCTAGGGGATCGCTTCAGGCCATCACCTTTGTTACGCCAAATGGTTTCGGCGGGGCATATTGGAGTTAAGGTCGGCAAAGGTTTTTACGATCACAGCAAAAAAGGTTAGGTTGTCCCCATGGTTGTTGGCGTCACCGGATACGGGATTTATATCCCGAAATATCGGATTGAACGTTCGATTATCGGCAAGGCTTGGTCCGGTCGGAGTCGCGGACAAAATGCGGTCGCCGGAATGGACGAAGATGTCATCACCATGGCGGCAGAGGCCGCTCTCAATGCCGTCACCCATGCCGATATAGACAGCACGTGTGATCTTGAGACTCTCTATTTCGGCACTAGCTCAGCCCTCGATTTTGAGCGTTCCTCGCTTGGCGTGATCGGTGAAGTTTTACGGGCAAGCGACGAGATTGACTATGCCGAATTCTCCGCCTCGCCTCGAGCCAGTTTTGCCGCTCTTAAGGCTTGCCAGGATGCCGCTGCTTCGGGTCGTATTACGAACGGTTTGGTAATTGGCGCGGAACAGCGAGCTACGGCGGCAGGCAGCCAAGAGGAAATGAATTGCGGTGACGGGGCTGTGGCCATAATGCTGGGCACAAACAATGTGATTGCTGAAATCGATGAGGTCTACAGCTACACCACCAATTTCGTTGACCGCTGGCGGGATGCGGACAGTGATTTTGTCAAAGAATATGAGCCACGCTTTACCCGTGATTATGGTTACAAGCAGCACATTATTGCTGCGGCTGGCGGATTGTTTGCGAAACTTCAATGCGGAATTGATGATTTCGACCATGTGGTTTTGCAACAACCCAATGCCAGTATGGTAAGCGGCGTTGCCAAAGCGCTGAACGCCAATCAAGATCAACTGGCACATGGCGGTCTGATTAATGAAGTTGGCGATCTCGGTGCGGCTTCGGCGCTGATGGGGCTGGCCGGCGTCTTAGACAAAGCCGAGCCCGGCGATCGAATTCTGGTACTCAGCTATGGATCGGGCGCCAGTGATGCCATTGCGCTCAGTGTAACCGACGCCATTGCCGCTAAGCGGGACAAGTTAAAACCGGTTTCTTTATATTTGAAAAGTTCCCTGCAGGTCGAAGACTATGTTGCCTTCGCCAAGATGACGGGTGCATTGGAAAAGCAGAATACACCGACACAAATCGGCGTACCTCCCACCTCCTCTGCCCTATGGCGAGATGGTCGGGAAATTAGGCAATTGGCGGCAATCAAGTGTAAATCCTGTCACTACGTCAATTATCCCGCAACCATCCGCAAAATTTGTGTCCGCTGTGGTGGCACGGAGTTCGACCCAATCACGCTGGCCCGAACGGGGAAGGTTCACACCTATTGCCTCAGCCTTTATGTACCGCCACCATTGGTCGGCCCGCAGGCTTTAATCATCGGCGACCTTGATGACGGCAATCGCTATCGCGCCCTCGGGACGGAGATTAATTCCTCGGACGATGTGGAAATTGATATGAAAGTGGAATTAGTGATGCGCAAGATTGTCACTCAGGATGGCGTTCCGGTTTACGGCAATGTTTTTAGACCGATAAGGATCAATTAGATGGGCTGGAACAGAGTAGCCTTGGTCGGCGCGGGCATGATTCCTTTCGGTGAGTTATTTGAGAAAAGCTGGGAGGTTATGCTCGAAGAATCCTATCTTGAATGCTTGAACAGTGTTGATAAAGGGATTGACCCCAAAAAAATTCAAGCCGCCTGGATCGGTACAGCACGCCCAGAACTGCACGGCCAGGGCGCCCAGGGCGGCGTCAGTCTAGTTGGACATTTGGGCTTAGCTGGCATTCCGTGCACAAGAGTTGAAAATGGCTGTCCGACGGGAAGCGATGCGCTCCGTAATGCTGCCTTTGGGGTGGCGTCAGGCATCTATGACGTGGCCCTGGTGGCGGGCTACGAGAAAATGCGAGATGCGCCCACCAGTGGGCTTTTGGGTATCGCCATGCAAGGACATCCCCTGCTGACCTTGGGCGAGACGGCCATGACCATGTTTGCACCCAAAGCCAACCGCTATATGCACGAATACGGTCTAACCAAGGAACAGATGGCCATGGTGGCGGTCAAAAACCGCAAGAACGGCGTGCTCGATCCCTATGCCCAGTTTCGATCTGAAATTACCGTCGAAGATGTGCTCAAATCGCCCACCGTCTGTGAACCGCTCAATATTCTCGATTGTTGTCCCCAGACCGACGGGGCGGCCTGCCTTTTAATCTGCCGCGCCGATCTGGCCGACAAATTTACCGATAAGCCGGTTTATATCGCCGGCATGGGCTGTGGCACAGATTATTATTATCAGCATGAAGTGGAATCCTACACATCCTACGAGGCGACCGTAAAATCGGCCAAGGAAGCCTATTCAATGGCGGGCATCACACCGGACCAATTGGATTTGGCCGAAGTGCATGATTGTTTTTCGATCACCGAAATAATTGATTATGAAGATTTAGGATTTTGTGATCGGGGTGAGGCCAGCCAGTTGATTGAAAAGGGCGTCACCGAACAGAACGGCGATTTGCCGGTCAATGTTAGCGGCGGTCTATTGTGCAAAGGTCATCCTTTGGGTGCGACTGGCGTCGCTCAATGCGCGGAGTTGTACTGGCACTTGCGCCAAGAAGCCGGGGAGCGGCAAGTGGAAATCAAGCACGGTTATGGCCTGCAGCATAATGTGGGTGGGCGAGCGATCAGCAATTCAGTCGTTATTATTCTGTCGAACCATACGGACTAAAAAGATCATCGGAGTTCAACCATGCCCCAACCGATTACAGGAACTCGCCTTTCGGACCGCGTATTTCTTCTGATTGATGGGGGATATTGCGCAACGCCTGGCAGTGATGAAAATCAGACGATGTATTATTATTCCAAAAGGGGGAGACTATTATGAAACTGGCTGACAAAGTTGCGATCATAACCGGTGGCGGACGCGGCATTGGCCAAGCTGGGGCGCTGGAGCTTGCTCGCGAGGGTGCGGTAATCGTTATTTCCGATATTGCCGAACATGATGAGGTCAGCAACACTTTGGCCGAGATCAAACGAATTGGCGGTAAAGGAATATTCATCAAAACTGATGTTGGCGATGAAGATCAGGTTATCTCCTTGGTTGATCGGAGCGTTGAATCTTTCGGCCGTGTGGACATTCTGATTAATTGCGCTGGAGCCTCCGATCCAGCCATGCTGACCAATATGACCCTTGATAAATGGTTTAAGGTTATCAACTCCCACCTGACCGGTTCGTTCTTGTGCACCCGCGAAGTCGCCCGGCATATGAAGGGGCAGAATTACGGCACGATTATTTTCGTCTCCTCCATCGCCGGCTCGGAAGGCACGGTGGGCCAGTGCAATTACGGTGCGGCCAAGGGCGGCATGCTGGGATTAATGAAAAGCTGCGCCAAGGAGCTGGCCCGCTATAACATCAACGTTAACGCCGTCTGTCCTGGAGTGGTCGAAACAGCCATGACTGAAACCATCAGAAACGACGAGAAATTTAGAGAAGTGACACTCAACCGAATCCTGATGGGCAAATTCGCAACGGTCGACACCATTGCCCCGATGTTCAAATATCTAGCATCTGAAGACGGCCATTATATTCACGGCCAAACTCTTTATGTCGACGGCGGTATGTTTGGTCTTTAAAAATTGGTTCATTTAAAAGGTACGATTAATGTCTGATACAGAAATTATGGAAGAAGAAATTCTGGCTATAGATTTCATGGGCTATATGTTCACCAAGCAATATTTTGAAAAATACTGGTTTGCCAGCGACGAATTGCGCAAATTGGCCGAGTGGTGGAAGTTCGACAAGGTCATCCGTAAGGGCTGGACCCCTGATGAAATGGTCGCCCTGATGGATAACGCTGGTGTCGAAAAACACTGCATGATGCAGTTTAAAATGAAATCCTATAAAGAAGACCGTATTATCATCGATGTGACGGACGAGGAAATGGCCGAGGTTATCGAAGTTCATCCGGACCGCTTCATCGGCTTTGCTGGCATCAATCCACTCCTGGGCATGGATGGTGTCCGGGCTATGGAACGGGGCATTACGGAGTTTGGTTTCAAAGCCGCTTATCTTCATGTCTATGGCTTCAACATTCCCATCGATCACCGCCGGCTCTATCCCTTCTACGCCAAATGCGAGGAGTTGGACGTGCCCGTCTCAATGCAAGTTGGTCACTCAGCGGAAAGCATGCCCAGTGAACACGCCCGGCCCATGCTATTGGACAATATCGCTCTGGATTTTCCCGGCTTGACCATCGTTGGTACTCATACAGGCTGGCCCTGGTGCGAAGAAATGATCGCCATGGCCTGGAAGCACGACAATGTATATGTTGGCATGGACGCCCATATGCCTAAATATTGGGACAAAAGCCTACAGACCTTCGTTAAAACCCGTGGCCAGGACAAGGTCCTCTGGGGCACCAATGGCCCCACCGCCTTCACCCACGATCATATATTACCCCAAGTCCACGAACTTGGCCTGAAACATTCAGTGAAGAAAAAACTTCTCAGGGACAATGCGATTAAGGTGCTGGGGCTATAGAATATTTTATTTCTTGAATCGCTTTGCCTCGGTCATCGCCTCACCATTGGTGTAGCATTCGATTGATGCTTGGTATTCGAAGTCGAAGGCATCATTTGAATAGGTGTAGGTGTCATAAACCTTTTTCGATTGCCGAACCGCCAATGGTGAGTGTCCGGCGATGGTATTTGCCATTTTCATAGCTTCAGGCATGAGTTCGTCGGGCTCGTAAATGTGATTGTAAATACCCAGTCGGCCAGCTTCTTCGGCCTCCAATTTTCGACCAGTGTACATAATTTCCTTGGCCATGCCGATGCCAATGACTTTTCGTAGTCGCTGGTGAGCACCTGCGGCCGGAATCATGCCCCAGTTAATTTCAGTATGAGCGAATTGGGCGTTGGGTGTGGCCAGTCTGATATCACAGGCCAGCGCAATTTCCGCCCCGCCGCCCAGCGCCAGCCCATTGATGGCGGCGATAATTGGTTTGGAGAACTGGCGAAAGGCGTCGAAGCAAGGCTTGACGGCTACGCGGCGGCTCTCCCAGATTACTTCCTCACTCATGTTGCCGCGCTCTTTCAAATCGACGCCAGCGCAAAATATTTTGTCACCGGTCCCGGTCATAATCACCACTCGTACATTCTCATCTTCGTCCAACGCCATCAATTGGTCTTTGATGGCGATAAAAAGATCGTGGCTTAAGGAGTTGGCTTGAACAGGTCGATTGAGAGTCAAGATGGCGACGTGGTCTTTGATTTCCGTTAAGAGATTATCTTCACTCATCAGTTTAATTCCATTAGTCCAATCCGTGAAAAACGAAACGGATTACATCTTCACTGATTTCCTTAAGCGTCAATGGGCCGTCGTCTCGGTACCAGACATAAACCCAGTTAATAGCGGCAAGAATATTATAGGCAGCTATTTTTTTGTTTACTGCTGTGCACCCCTTTTTCTGGTAAACGCCGGCAACCGCTTTCTCGAATTGATGAACGATCTCAAGGTGCATTTCGTTGACCAATTTACGCCTGTCATCGGATAAATAGTGAGCTTCATTATTGAAAATGGAAATCTCCATTTTGAGGCGCGGTTGCTCCATTAGAAGAAGCATTTCGACAATCATCTTTTCTAGGCAGGCGTCGGCATTTGGTGTGTCGGCCATAATTTTGGTCAACAGATCGACGACCTTGACCCCGGTACCATGGGTGATGACAAATAAGATTTCTTCCTTATCGGCGAAATGACTGTAGATGACCGAACTGCTTTTTCCGATATTCCTAATCAACCGGCGGATAGACGAATTGGCGTAACCCAGATTATCAAATAACTCGCAAGCCTCGGCGAGAATTTTTTCTTTGGTTTCGAGGCCTTTTTTGTACTTATTTCCGTCACCACCGGCTCCAGCAGTTTCGTCACTCAACGTAGCCGCATTCTCAGTCATGTAAAATATAACCTACCCTATGTTACCAAACCAAATTGCGCCCAATATTTTTTGTGAATGAACATCAAAAACGAATGAGCGTTTTTTATGTTAAGAGTCTACACGGCGACTGTCAACGAACCCAACAAATCACCATTTAACGTCTAACATCAACACCCTCGGGACATATTGAGGGGTTTTCATAAGAACGAGTTATTTGCAGCGGCTTTGACTATTCTATCGCTCATTGTTTTTGTTGCAGGATTAGGCTGGCTTTGTGGATCAGACGGTCAAGCCTAACCCGCTGCCGAAACCATCGCGTTCGTCGAGGCGTATAAATCTTTCCAATACCTGTTCTTTCATTTGATCGGAAATGCCGGGACCATTGTCTTCTATTTCCAAATTGATGCCATTGTTCCCGCCTGAATAAGTTTATGAACTCTCGAATCGCGGCTAACCGATGGTTACGGTTTTGCCGCTTTCGATCGAGCTCACAATTGCGTCCAGAATTTCGATGTTGTGAAGAAGCTCCCGGGGGGTAAACCGATAGTCCCCCTTACCTTCCACCGCATCCACCCAGGCATGCAGGTTCATGGTTACCGTGTCGATGCGCTTGTAGGTCCGTGAATGGATATCGTCGTCCATATCGCGCCAAGTCAGGGTCGCCGGGTTGGGCTTGTCGACATTAGCCACTTCGCGCACCTCAGCCCATCCCCGGTCGCCGAAGACCGTCATACGTTGATAGAAGGGAGTCGTCGCCATGCTGGCAAAGGTGCCAAGCACACCGGACTCGAACAAAAACTGGACCGTGAGGACGTCCTCGTTGGGGAAATCGTCGGAACGATGGGACATGCGCGCAGTGAGTTCCCGCACCGGCCCGGCTAGGGTCTGGATATAGTCGGTCAGATGGATGCCCAACGCCGTCATCGTACCGGCGGGCGCATGCTTAGGGTCCTGCCGCCAACGTGCATCCGGCTTGCCAGCGAACAGATTGTAGGAGGCGTTGAACTCAAGGTAGAGGAGAGTGCCCAACTCACCTTCATCCAACATCCGCTTCATTTCCTCAAGTGCGCTCTCGAACCGGCGTTCGTGGCCAACGCCGAGGACGATGTTTTTGGCGGTGCAGGCATCGACCATGCGTTTTGCGCCCACCGCCGTCAGCGCCAGAGGTTTCTCGCAGAAAATCTGCTTGCCGGCCGCTGCCGCCGCGAGGACCTGCTCTTCGTGGGCGCCATGGGGGGTCACCAGAATGACGGCGTCAATGCCGGGATCAGCCAGTATGTCCTCGTATCTGTCCGTCAGGGGCAAGTCTTTGCTTTCGGCGAAGCCGCGTACAGCTTCAAGATCCACATCCATGCCTTTGACCACACGGACACGATCGCTCTCTTGCAGACAATCAACAATAGTTTTTCCCCACCATCCGAGGCCGATTACGGCGATCTTTAACATGTTATTCCCCCCCTGTTTCAGGTTGTTCTCTGCGATAAATCCTCTTGGGTCACATCCCTGTGTAGATGTATCTGGTCTCGGCGACGCTGCCTGAGCCGCCAGTTACGGATCACCCTCACTTCAGTTCAGCCGGGTGCCACTATCAAAATCGAACAGGTGACATTTCGCCGCCTGAAAACCAAAGGTCAGTTGATCTCCTGACGAAAACCGCAACTCCGGGGCCACCTTGGCCACCAGCTGTTCTTGTCCCCCGGATTCAAAGAACACCAGGCTCACATCGCCGAGCGGCTCGATCAGCTTCACCTGCCCCTGTTGGCCGCCCGAATTCACAACCACATGTTCACTGCGCACACCAAGGATCACCTGCTTGCCGGCCAGGCTATCCGGTGTATTCTCCGCCAAGAAGTGTTCGATATGTTCGCATTGGAATGTCAGCGCGCCGTTTGCAGCGACAATCTCACCCTGTAGGAAATTCATCGTCGGCGTGCCGAAGAAGCCGGCGACGAAGCGGCTCGCCGGTTTGTCGTATATGTCGAGAGGACCACCGATCTGTTCGACCAGGCCACCGTTCATGACCACGATCCGGTCGGCCATGGTCATGGCCTCGGCCTGGTCGTGGGTGACATAGACAAAGGTCGCGTTGAGCCGTTCGTGCAGAGCCTTGAGTTCGGTGCGCATATCGACCCGCAATTTGGCGTCAAGGCTGGAAAGGGGCTCGTCCATAAGGAACACGGACGGGTCATTGACGATAGTGCGCGCTAACGCGACACGCTGCGATTCGCCACCTGAACACTGGGCCGGGCGTTTGCCCAGGAGCGGCAGAATGTGCATAGCCTCGGCCGCGGCGCGGACTTGCCTATCAATATCCGGCTCGAGCGTCTTTTTTACGCGCAGGCCAAAGGCGATGTTCTCGAAGACGGTCATGTGAGGAAACAGAGCAAGGTCCTGAAAGACCATCCCTAATCCGCGCTCGCCGGGTTCGATGTCATTCACCACCCTATTGCCGATAATGATCTCTCCACTGGTCGGTGACTCCAGACCCGAGATCATGTTGAGCGTCGTGGTCTTGCCGCAACCCGACGGGCCAACTAGGATCAGAAATTCGCCATCGTGTACGTCCAGGCTGACGCCATTCACAGCAACAAAGTCGCCGAATTTCTTGACCACTTCCTTGAGACCAATCTGTGCCAATACTTTCTCCCTTACCGAAGGTTAGTTTGTTATTTCCGGATGGTGCCGAAGCTGAAACCCTTGATCAAGTGCTTTTGAATCAGAACGCCGAGGACGACGACAGGGATTGTAATAACCGTCCCGATAGCGGCCTGGGGGCCGTAGAGCCGGCCTTCCGAGGCGCTCTGGAATTTGTTCAGTAGAACCGGAAGCGTTGAGACATCCGGATGCGTCAAGGTCAGCGACAGTAAAAATTCCGCCCAGTTCAGGATAAACACAAAAAGAAAGGTGACAACCATGCCAGACGCGACCAGAGGCAGCACCACTCGGCGTAAGGTGTATAGCCGCCCTGCCCCCATGATTCGCGCGGCATGTTCGAGCGTGTAGGGAACTTCATCGATGAAACTCAGCATCATCCAGATCACGAACGGCAAGGTGATGGTGATATACAACAAACTCATGCCAAACTGCGTGTCGAACAAGCTGAGGCGAAAGCCAAGAACCGTCTCGCTCGCCAGGGGAACCATGATGGCGTAATACATTAGCAATGGAATGGCGATAACGATTGGCGGGATCATGCGGATAATCAGCACACTGTGGCGGAATTTGCCGCCCCCGACGTTAAAGCGCGAAATACCGTAGGCCAGGAAGGCGCCCATGAACAGCGCGATCAGAGCCGAGGTGGTGCAGATTATCAACGAATCGGCAACTGCCCCCCATATGTTGAAGGGCTGTTCCGTCGCCTCGCGAGCCACCCCGGACTGCTGCACATCGAAGGTGAATATCTGCTCGTAGTTCTTTAGGGTCGGGTCTTGCGGCACCCAGTGCGGCGGCCACGTCACCCATTCGTGAGCGTCCTTGAACGAGGTTTGGATCATCCAGAAGATCGGAAACATGATGATCAGTCCCCAGCCAATGAGAATCGAGTGGCGGACGACGGTCCTTCTCCAGCGCCGGCGGTTGGCTATTTGAAGCGCTTGTTTCGCATCAGTTGACATCACGCTTCTCCTCGTTCGATAGCTTTGCCCTGCCGGCCGATTAGGTAGATGCCAAAGAAGATCAGCACCGAAAATATGATTAACAACATGATCGATGCCGCCGCGCCGAAACTGTATTTATTGAACTGCCACACCTGCTCCCACAGATAATAGGCGACCGTCTGGGTTGACGTACCCGGCCCGCCGAAGGTCAACAGCACCACCGGGTCGAACATTTTGAGTGCCTCCATCGAGCGGATGACGACGGCGATCACGATCGCCGGTTTGAGCAACGGCAACTCGACCCAAAAGAAAGTCTGACGGCGGCTGGCACCCATGACGCGGGCAGCGTTAATCAGTTGCGGCGGCAGCGCCGAGAAGCCCGACAGGAAAATCAGAAATGTCAGCGACGTCCACTGCCAAATATCGGCCAGAATAATCGCCCATTGGGCGGCTATCGGGTTAGACAGCCAGCGGATCCGCGGATTGATATCGAACAGGTTCAAACCCGGCGCCAGAATCTGGTTTAGCGGGCCGCTATCCAGATAGATCATCGAGAAGTTGTAGCCCGCAACCACCGGCACGACCATCATCGGGATCAGGAGGATCGTTATATAAAAGCGACGGCCACGGGTAATCTGGTGTACCATCAAGGCTAAGAAAAATCCGATGATCAGTTCGAACACAACGGCGGCGCCGGCAAAATAGAAGGTTCGGCCCAGGGAATCCCAGAAACCGCTATCGGCGATAACGCTTTCGTAGTTACGGAGCCCTGACAGGTAGGCCTGTTCAAAGGGCCGGTTCGCCCGCCAGCGCAAGAAACTAATGTAGATGGTCAGCGCAAAGGGGATGATCAGGATCAGAATGAACATCCCCTCAACCATGACGAATGGAATCCAGCGGAACACCCGTTCCTGGGAAAACCAAGCGCTTAATCGCGACAGTAAACCATTTCTGTGGACGCTCGCGGCAAGTGTTGTACTTTCGGTCATTTATTTCGTCATTGGCTAATATGCAATTTGTATGCAATTGCGCCCGGGCGGGGAGAGTAGGCCGCCACGGTCCCGTACGCCCGGCGCGCGACTGACCTTGGCCAGTCGTGCGTCGGTTACGCGCACGGTTTCGCTATTTTTAGAACTTGTCTATGTACAGACCGTCGTTGACACCTTTGCGCCAGACCGTGATCTGTTCCTTGCGCCCGATGTCCTTGGTGACCCTATTCCAGCCAGCCTCGATTTTCTTGGCGGCGGCTTCGGCCGTGATGTTTCTGTTCATCACGTTGGCAAGGTTGTTATCGAGTATCTTCATGTACTCATAGTGCCCGTCGATGAAAAGAAGCGAAGTCGTGTACTGAGCATTTTCCATCGTCGTCTTCAAGAATTCCGGACCAAACTTGGCCAGGATGCCAGGAACATTCAGGTTCGCCGTACGGTAGGGATCCCAGAAACCCTTACGATGGGCAATAGCCTGATTGCCGATCGACGGGCTGGTCATCCATTGAACAAAGTAGTAGGCGAGTTCCGGATGCTTGCCATAGGCGTTGATCATGTAACCCGTACCGGCAGCTTCGGAGGCACGCCGGACCGGCTTGCCGGGTGCCGTCGTCGCCGGAATGATACACGGCACTTGCTTGCCCTTGACCTTACTCTTCGGGTTGGCGTTGGCGTAACCGAAGATCGACGGGAAGGACATTACCGAAAAGGCCTGGCCGCTTCCCCAGAACGGATAGATCTGCGGCGTGCCCCAACCTTGGACATCTTCCGGCATGTATTTGACGATCGATGAAAATGCCTTGATCGCCTTGATACCTTGCGCGGTATTGATGCGTGGATTCATGTCCTTGTCGAACAGCAATCCGCCGAAATAGGACGGGAAATGCCGGTGTGAGAAATTAACCGAGCGATAAGCCATTGCGCCGTACAGCGGTTTCTCGAATTTTATGCCCCAGCGCGTCTGGCCGGCCTTGGTATGGAAGAAACTAGCCATCTGCTCCCACTCGGCCATGGTCGCCGGGCAGCCGGGATTTTTGCCGTATTTTGCCTTGTACTCGGCCATCGCCTTCGGGTTTTCGACGATATCCTTACGCAAGACCAGCATGATGTGATCACCGTCCAGAACCATGCTGTAGAGCTTGCCGTTATATTTCTGCTGCCCCAGGAAGGCGCTTGGAATGCCCGAGAAGTCGGGTTTGCCCTTGGCCGCGTATTCGTCGAGGGATTTCAGCACCCCGGCACCAGCGGCGTCCGGTTGGGTGTAGGGAAAGTCGTTGAAAATGTCGAACGCCCCGGTCTTAGCCACCGCTTCGCCCATGATCTTGCTTGGGATGTCGGTATAGCCCAAGGGCTCACTAATAACCTGGACGCCGGTTAATTCCTTCCACATTTTGACGAAGTCCGGCATCGCGTTACGGAACAGTGAGTTCAGCAACATCTTTTGCGTGGGATTCTTCATATTGTGTTTTTTGACGTACTGCTTCGCACCGTCGACTGCGCGCTGTGCGACCGCACCTTGTTGGGCGAGAGCCGGGCTTGCGCCAAGCGCCCATCCGAATAGTAAAACGAAAACCAAAATCGTAAATCTTTTCATGATAATTCTCCCTAATTTTTTACACATAATTTAACACATAAAATGAATTAGATTCTAGACAGGAGGAAATATACTTGGAATCGGACGGGCCGACCTTGACGGCGATCAATTTTGCGTCTAGCGGCAAATTGGATGAACCGACATTTCCCAGATGACATCTAAATTCGTGGGAAATGTAACACTATTTGGGGGGCACTCTAAGTTTGAGGCTTAGGGCTTAATTTAAAATCAGTTATCACCCAATGTCTGCTTTCGGGTACATAGGAACATAAATTGGCGGTTGAGGACGTCTTCTTATAGCCAATAGCGGCCATGTCAGTAGGTATTTATTCGTTCGCATTCCCTGAAAAGGCAGCCTGGATAATTTGATCGGCCGCCACTCCGAGAGATTTAATTTTTATGCATATGGCGCCGATAAAAGCCCTTAGTGCCGGTATCTGCCGCCCATTATGGGTGACGTAACCGATCGGTTGATGCGGTCCCGTGCCCCAGCCTCACTATATGGGCTGATGGGCAGACTTCTGTTCATGACAATATTGTAGGAAGAAGGAAATCTACCATGAAGTTGGATTTTTTTATCGTCGTAAGCCTGTCAGGTGTGTTGGCAGCATACTTACATCTTGTGATGGAGCAGTGGGACAACAGAATCGGCATGGTCCGGCTCGATTTCTCAAGGGTTATGGTGGACGCCTGTTGCGATGAGCCAAAAACTCTCTCTTATCAAATACTACAAGCTAGTGCCATAGGCGCTGACGGGGGACA
>CAJWIB010000026.1 GCA_913041095.1 uncultured Rhodospirillaceae bacterium
AAGCGTCAGAAAACCAAAAATAAATGCTACTGCCGCACCGGCAATAGCGCCGCCTAGTATCGCCAGCGTGGTACTTCCGGTGGTAACGCCAATGCCAAAGGAGAAAATCGCGCCAACAATCATCATACCTTCGACGCCAAGATTGAGCACACCGGATTTCTCAACCACAATTTCACCGACGGTGGCAAACACCAGCGGTGTCGAGGCGGTTATAATCGTTAATAATGCCGGAACTAACCATTCTGGCATCTTACGCACCCTCCTCATCTATCGCCATTGGCGGTGTCGCTGCTGCCGGTGCCACGAGAGCTGCAGCTTTACCAAAACGAATGCGATAACGCACCAGCACATCGCTTGCGAGCAGGAAAAACAGCAGCATACCCTGGAACACGCCAGTGACGGCATTAGGTAAATTCATTTCGATCTGTGCATTGTCGCCACCAAGATAAGTCAACGCCATTAATAAGCCGGCGAATAGGCAGCCAACGGGATGGAGACGGCCCAAAAAAGCGACAATGATCGCAGTGAAGCCATAACCAGGCGAAATTACTGGGACTATTTGACCAATCGGACCAGAAACTTCAATCATACCGGCTAGTCCTGCCGCGCCGCCACTGATCATCAGCGTTAGCCAAATAATGTGCTTTTCCTTAAAACCGGCAAAGCTTGCAGCCATTGGCGCCATACCGATAACCCGAATCTGAAAACCGATCATATGCCGCGTCATCACCACCCAGGCAACGGCAACACCGAATAAAGCAAAAATCCAACCAAGATGGAGGCGGGTTTCTTCGAGAATCATCGGTAGTATGGCGGCGTTATGAAATAACCTAGATTCCGGAAAATTGTGGCCTTCCGGGTCTTTCCATGGTCCATGAATAAGATAACTGAGCACCAGCAAACCGACATAAGTCAGCATCAGACTAGTAAGAATTTCATTGGTGCCGTATCTGGTTTTGAGAAAGGCTGGGATTGCTGCCCAAACCATGCCACCCAATATTCCGGCAATGACCATGACCGGCATCAAAAGCAGTGAGTCGACATTGAAGAACAACAAAGCAACACCGCCTCCGGCCAAGGCACCAATCGTCAGCTGACCTTCGGCGCCAATATTCCAAATATTGGCCTGAAAACCGAAAGACAGCCCAACCGCGATGAGAACCAATGGCGTTGCTTTAACGAACAATTCGGCGATGCCATCTAGGGAATTTAACGGTGCAATGAAAAACGTTGTAATCGCCTTCAAAGGCTCAACTCCCAAAATAGTGAACATAATTATACCGGCAATGAAAGTTAGGATAACCGCGAAGATCGGTGACCAATAAATCATTGAGCGGGAAATTTCGCCCCTGAGTTCGAGCCTAAGCATGAGCCGTCTCCCCTTCTTTAATATCATGAGAGAGGCCCGCCATCAGCAAGCCAATTTCTTCAACTGTACATTCTTCGGCTTGCCTCGACGCTGAAAGCTCCCCTTCGCAAATCACTGACATGCGGTCAGAGACTTCGAACAATTCTTCTAGATCTTGGCTGATCACCAGAACGGCTGCGCCCTTAGCAGCCAAGTCCAAAAGCGATTGCCGAATAAATGCCGCGGAACCAGCATCAACACCCCAGGTTGGCTGAAGCGCGACAATAACGCCGGGGCTTTGCAATATTTCCCGGCCAAAGATGAACTTCTGTAAATTGCCGCCGGACAGACTGTTAGCAGCATGTTCTACACTTGGTGTTTTTACACTGAATTCCGAGACAACATTTTGGGCGTATTCCACCGATCCATTAATATTAATGAAACCTTTGGACATCAAATTCATTGTTTTGGAAGCTGACAAAAAAGCGTTTTCCCACAGCGACATTTCGGGCACAGCCCCATGGCCTAAACGTTCTTCCGGCACAAACCCTAAACCGGCGTCCCGCCTGATGCCCGGTCCGGATTTGCCAACCGGCACATTACCAATCACCACAGCATTTTGATCTTTGACCAGCATCTCACCGCTCAACACCTCCATCAGTTCTTTTTGGCCGTTACCGGCAATGCCCGCAATACCGAGGATTTCGCCGGTACGCACTTCGAGGTTAATTTTTTTGAGGTCGACACCATGCTGATGACTGGAGGCGAGACTCAAATCACGCACTACCAAATGTGGCGCACCACGATCTGCTTTATCAGTTTTTTCCGGGCTGACGAGATTTGCACCCATCATCATTTCGGCCATCGAACGGGGTGATTCTTTAGACGGAATGCAGTTGTCGACGACCTCGCCCATTCGCATAATTGTGGCAAAATGGCAAAGGTCTTTGATCTCTTGTAATTTGTGAGAAATATAAAGGATCGAAACACCTTCGTCAGACAATCGCCTAAGTGTCTTAAATAACTCGTCGACTTCTTGCGGCGTTAAAACCGAAGTCGGCTCATCCATAATCAGCAGTTTCGGGTCTTGCAGCAGGCAGCGTACCACTTCGATGCGTTGGCGCTCACCGACCGAAAGTGTATGAACATAGCGTGTTGGGTCAAGCGGCAGGCCATATTGCTGTGAGACATCGTGAATACGCTGGGAAAGATCACCGGCAGCGAGTTCCGGCGAAATACCAATGGCAATATTTTCCTCCACCGTCATCGCATCGAACAGCGAGAAATGCTGGAAGACCATACCAATACCGAGTTTGCGGGCTACGTTGGGATTGGCAACAACCATCTCCTGACCCTCCCATTTTAGGATGCCAGAATCTGCCTTTTGCACACCATAAATAAACTTGACCAGGGTCGATTTACCGGCGCCGTTTTCGCCTAACAATGCATGGATTTCGCCCGGCATAATTTTCATGCTGACGTTGTTATTGGCGATTACCCCAGGATAGGTTTTGGTAATCCCCTCGAGTTCTAATCGCGGTGTTTGTTCTGTCATGTTGCCCCCAACTCCTGAGCCCTGATTTCCGTTACCGCTTTTAATATCGCTTCCGGTGTTGCCGGAGTATTGAGATTTGGCATCTTTGAGCCGTCGCCCAAGCGTTTCACTGCATCCCGGATTGCCAGCCAAACTGAGATCGCCAGCATCAATGGCGGCTCACCAATCGCTTTTGACCGGTAAATCGTTGGCATTCGATTTGGCGCATCCTCCAGGATGTGAATATTAAACTCAGGCGGGATATCCCGGCTACCAGGGATTTTGTAAGTAGATGGCCCGTGAGTCAAAAGTTGACCTTTATCATTCCAGACCAATTCTTCCGATGTCAGCCACCCCATACCTTGAATAAACGCGCCTTCAATCTGGCCGTAATCGACGCGCGGGTTTAAAGATTTTCCACAATCCTGCAGAATATCTGTCCGCAGCGTCCTTGATTCACCGGTCAGCGTATCGATCACAACTTCCGAAATCGCAACGCCATAACTAAAGTAATAAAACGGTGAGCCGGTACAGGTGATCGGGTCCCAAGTTAAATCCGGGGTTTGATAATATCCGGTAGCAGACAACGATTCCCGAGCTTCCCAGGTTTTTTGCGCAAGCTCGGCAAAGGCAATACTTTCATTGCCACCATAAATGCGATTTTGACGAAACTCGATCTCGTCTTCCGAAATATCAAAATGCTGAGCAGCGATACCGGCCATGCGTTTTTTGATTTTATTTGCCGCATCGAAGGCCGCCATGCCATTGAGGTCCGAGCCTGCGGAAGCGGCTGTTGCCGAGGTGTTTGGGACTTTGTCGGTTCGCGTTGACGAAATTTTTATCTTGTCGATATCGATCTGAAAGACCGTCGCAACGACTTGGGCGACTTTGGTGAACAGACCTTGACCCATCTCGGTGCCACCGTGGTTCAAATGAACGGAGCCATCGGTGTAGACATGCACCAATGCACCCGCCTGATTAAGCGCCGGCATATTAAACGAGATACCAAATTTGATCGGCATTATGGCTATGCCTTTTTTCAAGGTTTGGTTTTCTGCGTTGAACTTCTCGATTGCTTTTTTACGGCCTTCGTAATCGATCTCTCGAGTGAGGCGATCAACCATTTCCTCAATAATATTGTCGTTGACGATCTGGCCATAGGGTGTCTGATTGCGGTCGTCCTGACCGTAATAATTAACTTTGCGAATGTCATCCAAGTTCTGGCCAAGGTGATGCGCAATATGCTCGAGGATGATTTCGATGACGATCATACCTTGGGGGCCGCCAAAGCCGCGGAAGGCCGTATTTGACACCGTATTGGTTTTGCACGGATAGCCGCGGAAACGAGCGTTTGGCAGATAATAGCAATTATCGCCATGGCACAGCGAACGTGCCATCACACCGGAGCTTAAATCGGCGACATTGCCCGACCGCATTGCCATTTCGATATCAACGCCTTCAATCCGGCCGTCATCGTCAAAACCGACATCATATTTAAATTCAAAATCATGACGTTTACCGGTAACGATCATATCTTCATCCCGGCGCAAGCGAAGTTTGGCGGGCTGGCCGGTTTTAGCAGCCATCAATGCCGCCATTGCGGCAATAATTGTCGGCTGGCTCTCCTTACCACCAAAAGCGCCACCCATGCGGCGGATTTCAACCGTCACCGCATTTCTCGGAACGCCTAGTACATGGGCAACACCGTGCTGCGCTTCGGTCGGATGCTGGGTCGAGCTGTAAACCGTCATATCCTGATCTTCACCGGGTATGGCTAAAGCAATATTGGTCTCAAGATAAAAATGATCCTGACCGCCACAAGCGATCTCACCCTGCAAACGATTTGCCGCATTTTCGAGCGCCACGTCCGGATCACCTTTGGTTACCGAGGGTGGTGTATAGGTGAACTGCTCTTTCGCCATGGCATCCTGGATATCAAGCACGGGTGTTAACTCTTCATACTCAACGTTAACCAGCTTGGCGGCACTGAAAGCTTGGTCATAGGTCTCCGCCGCGACAAGGGCGACCGGGTGACCGGCATATTCAGCGACCCCATCGGCGATAGCCGGCTCACCCTCAAAGATCGGCGCAATATCGTTATGGCCGATGATATCTTTCGCCGTCAACACAGCGGCCACACCTGTCTGCGCCAGCGCCGTTTTGCCATCGATGGAATTAATCCTGGCATGCGCGTGAGGCGAGGTAACCAGCACGATCTCCAATGTGCCTGGTAGGCTCGGCATGTCATCGATATAGATTGCCTTACCGGTGACATGCTTAACCGCACTGTCGTGCTGAATTTTGTCGTGGGCGGCGCCGACAATATTTTGCGAACCGTCCATCACACTGCCACCACTTCAAGCGCTTCATCGGCACCGGATAAATCCTGATACAATCGCTGGAATAAATTACCGGCGACCTGGAAACGGTATTCTTTGCTCGCCCGGTGATCACTGATCGGTTGATAGTCTTCTTGAATGAAGTCGAGCATAGTCATGGCGGTGGCTAAATCCCAAGCATTACCAATCAGTGCAGTTTCGCAAGCCACACCACGTTTTGGTATCGCCGCCATACCACCATACGCAATGCGCGCATCCAAGACGGTATTGTCCTCTAGCTCTATACGATAGGCGCCGACCACCGCAGAAATATCCTGGTCATAGCGTTTGGAGATTTTATAGGCCCGGAACTCTTGGGCATTGCTCAATTTTGGCAGGCGGATGGCTTTGATAAACTCACCTGCTTTAAGATCGGTTTTGCGGTAATCCAGAAAGAATTCTTCAATCGGCAGTTCCCGCTCGCCTGCCTGAGAATACAAAACGAGGGTCGCATCCAGGGCGATCAGGCAGGGTGGTGTGTCCCCAATCGGTGAGGCATTACCGATATTGCCGCCAATCGTCCCAACATTGCGGATTTGCACGGAGCCAATCCGTGTTATCAAAGTCGCAAAAGAAGGATAGAGCCGCTCAATAAAAGGCAAGGCGTCCGAATAAGTAACCGCTGCCCCAAAGGTAATATCGGTATTGGTTTCGTTAATTTCTAAAAGCTCGGCAACGCGGCTCGTTTGGATGATGGTTGATAAAACCTCACGCTCTTTGCTCACCAAAATACCGAGATCAGTGCCGCCTCCTAATAGATTAGCATCAGGATTGGCGGTAAAAACTTCCGCCATTTCTGTAATTGATTTAGGTGTATGGAAAGATTGATTACCCTCTTGATAGCTGTCATTCGCTTTGAGCGTTTCTAATGCCAAACCATCCGGTGCAGCGACACACGCCTCTCTTGCGGCTTCAACAATTGGCCGGTAGCCAGTACAGCGGCAGAGATTACCTGCCAGCGTATTGTGGATTTCGCCTTCCGTAACCTCCGCTTCACTTTGACGCAGGGCAAAAAGTGACATGATAATACCGGGCGTACAAAACCCGCACTGGGTGCCATCGGTCTTGACCATAGCATCCTGCACCGGGTCAAGCAGATCATCGCTCGTGGCCACACCTTCGACGGTAAAAACATGCTTGCCGTCCAATTGCGGCAACATCAATAGACAGGCATTAACCGCTTTATAGCTCGGTTTTCCGTCACCAGTTTCAGCCAGCACTATGGTGCAGGCACCACAATCACCTTCGGCGCAGCCTTCTTTGGTGCCTGTCAACTCGGCCTGTTCACGCAGGTAATCCAACACGGTCAAGGTTGGCGAGACTCCAGATACCTCGCGCATTTCGCCATTTAATGTGAACTGGAGTGCCATTAAATCCCAAATCCCTGCCTATTATTGCGCACTTTTTGACGCTTAAGTTAAGTATTGCCTCTTTTGTTTAACGAGTCCCATTTAATCTTCTTCGACCAGCATACCGCGCCTAATCCAATCACCAATGCCCTGCCGCTCTTTTTTGGTCATTTTGGTCTTATTGCCGAGCGGCATCGCATTGGTCAGCACTGTCTGCTTGAGTATTTTGGCGCTGTATTTTTTAATTTCTGCAATAGTTTCAAGCTTCACGCCGCCGGGCGCTTCCTCAATATCCTCATCTGTGGTCTTGGCAGCATGGCAGGAGACACAACGGGTCTGCACAATCGCCAGCACATCATTGGATTCAAGCTGGTCATCCTCAGCCACTTTAACGTCTTCACGGTAACTAATAAATACGATCAGAATTACCATGAACAGGGATGCTGCAGGCCATTGCCATTTTAACCGGTTACCACTGCCACCAGCATTTTTCGCATTGTAGTAATCGCGGATGATGCCGCCGATAATGATCACCAGCGCCACCACCAGCCAGGAATGCTTGTTTGAGAAAATCATCGGAAAGTGTGAGCTGATCATCATCAACAATACCGGCAAGGTCAGATAATTGTTATGGGTCGAGCGCTGTTTAGCATCGTCGCCCAAATAGGCGGCCGGTTCCCGACCCGCAACCAGGTCGGCGACGACAACTTTTTGATTGGGAATGATGACGAAAAATACGTTTGCCACCATGATCGTACCCACCATTGCGCCGACATGAACAAAGGCCCCACGTCCGCTATAGACATTGGTAAAGCCATAAGCCGCCAGCAAGAACATGATGAATATAAGTGTGCTTAGCGCAACGACATTTTTACCTATAGGTGATTTGCAAAGCTGATCATAGATCACCCAACCAGCGATAAAGGCTCCGATACTAATCCCGATCGCCTGCCATTGAGTGAGGTCCATTACTTCTTTGTCGATCAGGAAACTTTCTGCTCCCCAATAATAAATGATGATCATCAACGAAAAGCCGGATATCCAGGTAAAATAGGCTTCCCACTTAAACCAATGCAGCTCCTCAGGCATGGTGTCCGGAGCAACCGTATATTTCTGCATAAAATAAAAGCCGCCACCATGGACGTTCCAAGAAGCACCCTTAACACCCATTGGCAACGTATCGCTGTTACGCAGACTCAAATCCAAAAAAATGAAGTAAAAGGATGATCCAATCCAAGCGATACCGGCGATAAGATGCAACCACCGAAACACGAGTTCTAGCCAGTCAGCATATGCGATATCGATCATGAAGAAAGTTACCTTTTGTTTCGACTAGGAGCCGCGATAGGTGGAATAAGAATAGGGTGATACCAAAAGCGGCACATGATAATGATCTGCCGGCGATGCTATACCGAATCTAACCGGCACAACATCCAAAAACGCCGGCGACGACAGATCAATGCCTTTGCCTCGATAATAGTCACCAATATGAAACCGCAGTTCATAAACGCCGACGGCAAAGTCACTCTCTAACAGTATTGGATTGTCACACCGGCCATCATTATTGGTCGTGGCTTCAACTACATGCTCACCATCAGAACCGGAAATTCGGTACAATTCGATGCGCACACCAGCTGCCGGGCAACCATGTGCCGAATCCAGGACATGTGTGGTTAAATAACCCATGTTCGTAAAAACCTCCAATATATTGTATCCATTTTAGTATTATTATTGTTGTCAATATAGAAAACATCGTACTGCATATCCCAACTGGGATGCAAGAATTATTTGTTTAGTTTTGCTATTTTTCTGGGCTTTTTTGCAGATAATTATTAATCAGAATCCCATCGAATTTAAATGATAAATTTCTTTACATCTCTCTATCATACTGCCTAATTGACCTTTTTATTGATTTTTCTGTATCTATTTAATATTATTTTCGTATACAATAACATCTCCTAATAAATTTATGTGGCGCAGTTATAAATGAATGAACAAGCAGAAACATATGACGATTGGATCTATGATCAGGTCTTTGGTGCGGTGCTGGAACAGCGGCTTATCCCCGGCGCAAAACTAAAGGAAAGTGAGTTGTGCGAGGTTTTTGGCGTTAGCCGTACGATCATTCGCCGGATTTTACTGCGGCTGTCTCTCGATAAAGTTGTCGAACTTCGGCCCAATAAAGGCGCTGTTATAGCGACACCTGCAGCAGAGGATGTCCGACAAATTTTTGCCGCCCGGCGCTTGCTGGAAATCGGCATCATTGAAGACACCTGCAAGCATTGTACCACAGCTGATACGCAAGTGCTCAAAGATATCGTCACCCGGGAAAACGCTGCCATTCAATCCGGCGACCGTAGTGGCGCCATCAGGCTTGCGGGCGAATTCCATGTCCAGCTCACCGGCGTCGCTCGCAACAAACCGATCCAGGAATTACTGCGCCAATTGGTGGCCCAGTCTTCCTTGGCTTTAGCCCTTTACGAAGCGCCTGGACATCTGCTTTGCGTTGATGATGACCACATCAATATCGTCAATGCGGTGGCCGGTGGCGAAGCTGTAAAATGCCGTGATTTAATGGCGCATCATCTCGAAAAAGCAGAAGCAGAAATGCGTTTGGACGCACCACAAGATAATAATGACCTCAAATCAGTATTCGCTAAAGTCATTGAAGCCCGCGCAACTGCTTGAGAAGGATAAACAAATGTCTGAAGGCTTTATTGCTGCCGATTTTAAACGTTATCCCCGTGATCTTATTGGATATGGCGCAGATAAACCGCACGCTGACTGGCCAGATGGTGCGCGCATCGCCCTCCAATTTGTCGTCAATTATGAAGAAGGCGGCGAAAACTGCATCCTGCATGGCGATGAGGCCTCCGAGGCATTTCTATCGGAAATAACGGCAGATGCACGGGAGGGTGTGCGCCATATGAGTATGGAGAGCTTCTATGAATATGGCAGCCGCGTCGGTGTTTGGCGTTTATTCAATCTGTTTAAAGATTTTGAAATTCCGGTGACCATCTTTGCCATCGCGATGGCGCTGCAACGCAACCCGGATGTCGTCGAGGCGGCTCTTAAAAATAACTTTGAGCTTTGCAGTCATGGCTATCGCTGGATAGATTATCAATACTTGCCGGAAAACATTGAGAAAGAACATCTCTACAAAGCCATCGAAATTCATACCGAAGTTACGGGTGAACGGCCGCTCGGCTGGTATACCGGCCGCACCAGCCCCAATACAAGGCGGCTCATTGCCGAGGAAGGCGGCTTTTTGTATGACGCCGATGATTATTCAGATGAACTGCCGTTCTGGTCTAAGACCGTCGACCAACCGCATTTAATTGTCCCCTACTCGCTGGACGCAAATGACATGCGCTTTGCCGCCACAGCAGGTTTTACCGCCGGCGATCAGTTCTACAATTATCTTAAAAACAGTTTCGATACACTGTACGATGAGGGCGAGACCGCACCGAAAATGATGTCGATTGGCCTGCACTGCCGCGTTGTTGGCCGGCCGGGGCGATTTCAGGCGCTCAAGAAATTTGTCGAATATGCCCGCTCACGTGACAAGGTTTGGTTCTGTCGCCGCGTCGATATCGCCCGTCATTGGCGTGAGCACCATCCGTACACAGAGGCGGCCTAAAATATGACAGCCGCCTATCAGACCAATGTACCCAGCCGTATGACACGCCCTGACTTTACCAGAGTGTTTGGTGGCGTTTATGAACATTCGCCGTGGATTGCTGAACAGGCTTTTGACAAAGGCCTGACGAAAATTCATAACAATGCTGAAGAATTACATTTCGCGCTGGCAACCGAAGTCGAGGAAGCCGTTAAAGAACGACAACTCGCACTTTTATGTGCTCATCCAGATTTGGCCGGCAAGCTTGCCATGCGCGGCGAATTAACTGAAGAATCCACTTCTGAACAAGCGAGCGCCGATCTCGGCAATTGTACCGCCGAGGAATATGAAGCCTTTCAGAGTCTCAATGATCGATATAAGGAAAAATTTGGATTTCCGTTTATTCTCGCAGTGCGAGGTTATCACCGGACGGAAATTCTCGAAATCTTCAAACAACGCGTCGATAATGATGCAGAAATAGAATTTGATGAAGCCTTGACGCAGATCCATCGGATCGCCCGGCTTCGCTTAAATGAGATTGAGTAGGATATTGAACAAATGACCACCCAAAAAACTGAACTGCCGACCTTTACTAAAGGCGCCATCAATTTGGCTTCGCCGCGTATCGGAGCAGACGTGATTTATGCAACAGATGAATTCTTTGCACCCAAAAACCGGCTACTCAATGCCGACTCACACAATTTTTTTGAAAACACCTTAAAAGCCCGTTTTAACTATTTGCGCCTCAATATTTACTCGGATGGCGGTATCAGCCGCTTTAGAGTGTTGGAAAAGATGACCAGAAATGAGTCTTGAACTAAAACTGCAAAAGCTGTCTCGAGAATCATTTGCACCATTTGGTGACGTTATTGAAACCAACGGTGCCGAGCATCTGATTATCAATGAGGGCACCACCGAACGTTTTCATGATCTCGCCAATATCGATATCAGGAGGGAAGGAGGCAAACCATTGATTAATATTTTTCGTGGCAGCCCGCGACCGCAACCAATTGAGATTAAAATGATGGAACGCCATCCCTTGGGCTCGCAAACTTTCATGCCGTTGAAGAATACACCCTATCTTGTCGTCGTTGCACCAATTGGCGACAGCGTTGGGCCAGAGGATTTACAGGCTTTTGAGGCTGCCGGCCATCAAGGGGTTAATTACAAACTCGACCTCTGGCACCATCCATTACTGGTCTTGGAAGATGGTCACGAATTTCTGGTGATTGATCGCGATGGCAGTGGCGAAAATTGCACAGAGCATTGGTTTACCGCAGATCAAGGTATTGCTCAAATAGCGCTTTAACGCGTATAGGCCGACCTACCCCGAGCGGAACGATTAGCGGTCGACAAGCGGTCCGTTTTAGATATGACGGGCGTATGTACAACACCAACCCTCCTTTTGGCATTTTTCTTATAGTCATAGCGATGATGTTCAATGCGACCAAAGACAGCATCACCAAAATGCTAGCCACGAGTTATACGCCACTAACGATTTTGCTTATTCCGTTCTTAAGTTTTTATTGGGTAGCGCCGAAGATGGAGGATATTACTATCCTGATTGGTTTTACTTCGCTTGCCACCATTGGCCAGATATTAATGGTCGGTTCCTTCAGTTTTGCCGCCACCACCATTATCGCGCCGTTTGTCTATACCCAGATAATTTGGGCGACCAGTGTCGGATTTTTTACTGTTTGGTGCCTTGCCGGATCAATGGAGCTGGATAGGATTGTTAGTGTCGCCGTGGCGGGTTTTTATATTGCCATCAGAGAGATTAAACTTAAGGAAGGCTAGCGATGGAATTGCAACATGCTTTCGATGCTGCGATCACTCTCGCACCGGTTAAAGATTTGGGTGACACTCCCATTGGCCATCGCCGCATTATTGATATTACCGGCAGCGCGGTCAGCGGTCCTAAGCTGCAAGGAAAAGTTTTGCCCGGTAGCGCTGATTTGCAATATATCCGGGACGACAACGTCACCTATCTCAATGCCCGCTACACCATTGAAACCGATGACGGTGCCCTGATCTATGTCAACAATCAAGGCCACCGCCACGGCCCGCCCGAAGTGATCGAACAATTGATCAAAGGCGAGCCGGTTGAAGACGGCAGCTATTATATGCGCTGTACACCATGGTTTGAAACCTCAGCGCCGCAATATGACTGGCCGCGATCCCGACGCTGTCCGGTGTCGGTATTTGCGGTGGCGTAATTATCCAAAATCAATTAATAACCGGGTTCACTCTTGTAACCTGGCTTCTCCTTATGGCAAAATTTATGCAAGAAATTATGCCGGGAAACGATTCAGGACCAAAGAGTAAAATCGGCAAATAGGAGGGGCTATCCGTGAACCGTTCATTCGACGAAATCTATCAACAATCTATTGACGACCCTGAGAGCTTCTGGGGCAAGATTGCCCAAGATATCAAGTGGATCAAACCGTGGAACACGGTACTCGACAGCTCAAACCCGCCTCACTATCGATGGTTCCAAGGAGGTGAGCTAAACACATGCTACAATTGTGTTGACCGCCATGTCGATGAAGGGCGTGCTGATCAAGCTGCGCTGATATACGACAGTCCCGTCACCGACACAGTCAAAACTTTTTCCTACCGTGAGCTCCGCGATGAGATTGCCGTTTTTGCCGGCGCTCTTGCCAATCACGGCGTCACCAAAGGGGACCGCGTCATTGTCTACATGCCAGCGATTCCCGAAGCCGTCATTGCTATGTTGGCCTGTGCCCGGCTTGGCGCTGTCCATTCCGTGGTGTTCGGCGGATTTGCCGCCAACGAACTCGCCGTCCGCATCGACGATTGCGAGCCCAAAGTTATTGTTTCGGCATCCTGCAGTATCGAAGTGATCAAGGTGATCCCCTACAAGCCGCTGTTGGATGAAGCGATTGAGCTGGCAGGTCATACTCCCGATCATTGCATCATTCTGGAACGGCCCATGCTGGAATGCTCTCTCACTGCTGGTCGCGATGTTGACTGGAAAGCAGCGACCGATACGGCTGAACCTCATGATTGTGTCGCGGTTGCCGCGACCGACCCGCTCTATATTTTATACACCTCCGGGACGACCGGCGAACCTAAGGGCGTCATGCGCGACAATGGCGGCCATGCTGTGGCGCTCAAATGGACTATGAAGAATATTTATGGCGTGGAACCTGGCGAAGTATATTGGGCAGCTTCAGACGTCGGCTGGGTAGTCGGTCATTCGTATATTGTTTATGCCCCATTACTCAACGGCAACACCACCATCCTCTATGAAGGCAAACCGATCGGCACACCGGACGCCGGCGCCTTTTGGCGCGTCATATCCGAGCACAATGTCGGTGTGATGTTTACCGCGCCAACTGCCTTTCGCGCTATCAAGAAAGAAGACCCTGCAGGCGCGCTGATCAAAGACTATGACCTTGCCAATTTCAGAGCGCTGTTTTTAGCTGGTGAACGGTTGGATCCAGACACCTTGCAATGGGCCGAAAAAAGTCTTGGTGTGCCCGTGATCGATCATTGGTGGCAAACAGAAACGGGCTGGTCGATCTGCTCTAACTGTCTTGGCATCGAGGCCTTACCGGTCAAACAAGGCTCGCCAACCAAAGCCGTGCCAGGAATGGATTTGCACGTTGTCGACGATAATTGCGAAGAAGTTAAAGCAGGTGACATTGGCGCCCTCGTGATCAAACTGCCACTGCCGCCCGGAACTTTTCCGACACTGTGGAATGCTAAGGAGCGTTACATTGACAGCTATCTGGCGGAATTTCCGGGATATTACAAAACCGCCGATGCTGGATTTATCGACGTAGACGGCTACGTGTTTGTCATGTCTCGCACCGACGATATCATTAATGTCGCCGGCCATCGGCTATCCACGGGTGCTATGGAGGAAGTCTTAGCTGCCCATCCTGACGTTGCTGAATGCGCCGTCATTGGCGTCGTAGACGACCTTAAGGGTCAGCTGCCGCTTGGCTTCCTCGTGCTCAGCGCCGGCGTAGAGCGGGAAAATTCTAAAATCGTCAAAGAAGTTGTCGCGATGGTGCGTGAGCAAATTGGCCCGGTGGCGGCGTTCAAAACCGCAATCGTTGTGGCGCGCCTGCCAAAAACGCGCTCAGGGAAAATCCTGCGGGGCACCATGCAGAAAATTGCCGATGGCGAGGAATACAAGATGCCTGCCACGATTGAAGACGTCTCTGTATTGCCCGAGATCGAGCAGGCGCTGGCAGCGCTCAATTAAGCTCTGGCACGAGTTGGAATAGGCAACCTCTTTTTCGGCGAGTGCGGGATATGAGCAGACTCGAATTTTGATTTGTCCAAAATATTCTCATTTGACTGAAAGAAAAAATTTCAAATGGACGAAAAGTCAGTGGTATCGGCACACCCAATTTTTTATCTGCTTTAGCCCTGATAACAGACATTAATTCGATACTGCAAAAGAGTCTGCTTTTGACCCAATGTATGGACCGACCGTGTGTTGCAAGAATTAATTTGAGATAGCGGGTTTGGTCAT
>CAJWIB010000027.1 GCA_913041095.1 uncultured Rhodospirillaceae bacterium
CATATATTCGAATCTCCATGGGCACCAGCGGTACCGGCCAGAAAAAATCAAGGGCGAAACCAACAATTAGGCCAGCGATAAAAATCAGCGGCGGCGGCGCAATCACACCAGGGTTGTCATTGGAATCAGAAGTCAAGAGATATACGCTTTAACCCGACCGAGCAGAACCGCGCCGTGCGGCACCAAAGGTTTTGGAATTGGCTCCTGCCCGCTGGCTTTTCAGCGCCAGGGTATCGGGGTTAAACTTGCCGGAGCCAAATTGTTGGCCGGGCGTGTCGGTGTTGGATTTGCGCTTTTTGCCTTTCTGCGCGGCTCTTGCTTTTGCTCTTGCTCGGGCTTTGGCTTTGGTCATGCGTCCTGCGCCTCCTTAGATAGACATTTCCCGGACACCACCGGGTTTGAAAGAAATATACCACTGCACCAGCGCCGACGGAATAGTAATTTTGGGCGCGCCCTCAATCCGCCGGCGGCTGCTCGATATAGACTTTTCCAACTTCCTTAACATTATTAATGTCGGTGTAGCAGAACACCAGAAGGCCCGGCTCATCCAGTAAAATGTAGGCGCCGTAAATTTCACCAAGCGGAATAAAATTAAAATTGCCCTCACCAAAGGAGACCTCCGTGATGTCATGATCAGGCCCGCACAGCTTCGTGTCATTGCCTTTGATTTTGCACTGGCCGGCACCGCTCCGCGGATGATAATGACGCTGATTTTATATGTCGGGACCGGAGCGGGTATGGCCTATGACGAGATTGGTATTGGGCACCGTCTTTTTGGTGATGCCGTAAAAAAATCTCGCGGCGCGGCGCGGCATTAGTATTTGCCAGCAAGTCTTTAAATCGAATAATTGTCACCATGCTCTCCCCCTTTTTAAAATAACACTATACCCAAGCGGGCACCTTGAGCATTGATTTTTCTCAAATAACTCAAGCTCTCCCTAAATGTGAATTTTGCTCAAATACCGTTCTGAACGCGCGCCCTGGTAGGTGATGCCGCTGGCATTGACACCGAGATTAACCATCAGCTTGGCGAGCTCAATTGAAGCGGTATAGCCTTCCAGTACTGGTACATCGAAGCCGCGCGCTTTTAGGCCGTCGCGAATATGCGGCTGCAAAAAGAACGTCATCGAGCAGCCAAGCGTAATAACTTCGGCACCATCTTCGACAATCGCCGCTTCAGCCTGATCAATAGCACGCTCGACGGCGATAGATTTTTCGCTCCGTGCCGCCGCCTCGCATTGCGCCGTCAACGTATCCGGATCGGTATCACCCGGGCGTGGCAGACTGTAGCCAATACCCCGGATTGAGCGGCAACGGCCTTGTAATTGGTGGGTGCGGACAAGATCGCGGTAATAGACGTTATGCACGCCTTCAATGTCGATGATCGAAAAACTATCGCCCAAAATTGTCGCCAGATACATCTGCGAAAAAGCATTAGCGGTAACGACGACGCTGTGCTCGCGGCCAATCTCACGGGATTCCATAAAGCCGGGCTCTCCACCGCCCAAAAGAATGATGGCATTATACTTACCCGACTCGCAAGCTTCACGGACGCACTCAATCCGGGCCGTCGCGGCGTAGGCGAATTCTTCCCGGGTCTCGACCGACCAATTGCCATATGGCGGCTCAGCGCCCGGATGCAGATCCCAATCAACGTCTTCCAAATGCTTTAAGACAAAATCGCTATTGAGCAGCCGCTGAACCTTGGGCGCATCCGCCGGTTCCGAGTAGGCAGGCACGGTAAATTGGTCCTGGTCCGGCAGATGAAACGGTGGGACCAATATAAATTTAAATTTGGCTTCAGAGCTCATCAATTTTCCCCATATTCTTGCTTTGATTGGACTGACCGTTTTGGTCATAGCCATCTGGCAACATGAATTATCAGGCGCACCCAATTAGTTCAAACGAATTAGCCTGGACGTCTCACCATGTGAGCCAGTTCCTTGTCCCGCCTATCTCCCAACTTCTTTACCAATTTCGGCGATGATACTTCTTACCCAGTTATGAGCCGCTGAATGATGGGTCCGATTGTTCCAGAATTGATATAGCGAGACTCCGGTTTCGAACGGACTTGGTAATATTTTAAGGTTAGCGGGTAATAGTCTGCCGAGGATGGAGCTTTTGTTTCAATTTCAGCAACCAGAGCTGAATCGGGCGGCGGAATATGGGTATATTCAAGGCGATCAAAAGCAAGCCGACAGAGATCATCCAGAAGTCAAGTATTGGCAAAAAGCCAAACATACCGCCGATGATCAACAGGATACCGGCCAGGGTGCGAAGGCCAGGCTTTAATTTACGCAAACCCAGATAGTTGGTGTGGCGCAGCGCCCGTAAGATGGAGGATTACCAATTTGGCGGTTGTTTTTGCGCTAGGCCAAATTCGCGGCAAGTGATTGAAGGTCTTCGTCAGTGGGAAAGCGCCCTTCGCTCTTTTTCGAAAAAACGAGCTGTCCATCCACGGTTATTTCAAACATCCCGCCACCACCAGCTACCAAATCGATGTCGGCTTGAAGGAGTTCGTTCAGTTGTTCCCTCACACGGAGGGCACGCGGTTCATAGTTTCATTGGGTGCAATATTCGATGGATATCTTCAAACTACAATGTCCGTTCCTGTTAATTGGTCTAGATAGTATTATTTTGCCTGAATATTTGCCAATTCGAGGCTTTTGTACCATATATCTGTCTAATCCTGCATCTCGGTAGGTGCGTGAAGGGTTCCATGTTAAAATAGTGCACGTAGATTAGTCAAATTAGGTTGGAAATTTGCGAAAAGTAAATTGCTTTAGAGGTTTGGCAGGAGGCGCTTTGTTCGGTGCTGTGATCTTGCTGTCTGCGACTGCATTTGCGCAATCTGGTAGCTCCTCAACGGCGCCATTAACCAAACGTCTATTCGCAGCCGTCGCTGCCAATAACCTTGCCGTGGTCCGCTCAAGTATTACCGCCGGCGCTAATATTACGGCGGTAAACCAAAATGGCCAAACTGCAGCCAGTCTCGCAATCGAAAAAGGTTATTTCAATATCGCCCATTATATCCTCAGCATCAGAAGCCAGCGCACGGTGTTGGATGAGGAAGAAAGGAAGCTGTCACCTGTCGCTCCTTTGGGAACCTCGCCAGCGCCGGTGATTAGTGTCCCCTCTCAATCTAATGCTCAACCGGCGCCTCCACCGATTACCCCAATTGTTTCGGCCCCATCGGCTCAACCGGTGCCACCGCCGCAAAACGTTAAACAATGGCCAGCAGATAAACCCAATCCATTTTCCCCCACCACCCAGACCAAAGCGATGCCTATCGTCGGCGCGCCTCAAAAGCCAACAGTTCAGCCTAATCTGCCGGTTCAGCCGGTAACGTCAAAAATCCGCAAAAAGGCACCGCAGAATGCGCCTCTGAAAATTGCCAATACGCCGCCGCCAGCGAGCGCTCCAAAGCCGACGCCAATTGAACCGCTCGGTAAGGAAACGATCATTAATGGGCCAGCTGGTAAGGATAAAGGGGTGATTGACCGTATAGTCGATGGCGTGACAGGTACCTTTAAATCAGATAAATCAGTAACGCCTGTTGAACCCGCTAAACCGTCAACCAAATCGGCGGCAAAACCGGCAAAAGACCAACCTAAAAATGATCAGGATGATGGTTTCATCGATCGGATGTGGAAAAGCGTTACGAATATTTTTTAGCCAAGTATCCGGCTAGCCGGTGGCGATATAATCACGCAACATGTTGCCTTCCGCCTCAAGTTCTTTAACCCTGTTTTTCACGACGTCGCCAATACTGATAACGCCTACGAGTTTGCCATCATCTAAAATCGGCAGGTGACGGATGCGGCTTTTTGACATTTCCTGCATAAGATCATCAATATGATCATCCAAGCCATGCGTAATGACATTCTTGGTCATCAGTTCTTCTACTTTTTTATCGAGGATACTACTACCGTGTTGAGCAAGGCCGCGAACAACATCACGTTCAGAGATAATGCCTTCTACAGCATCGGCTTGATCCGTTACAACCACGGCGCCAATCCGCTTTTCGGCTAATAGTGCCGAAACTTCTTTTACCGAAAATTCCTTAAAGACGGTATAAACATCGTGGCCTTTTTCTCTGAGTATTTGAGATACAATCATAACTAGACTCCTGTCTAAGTTGACCAATCCCCCAAAATTTTCTCCCCCACGTCTTTATAATATACGTCAAATCTAAATTAAGTTATATCGCTTATTTTACGCTAGTTCGATCAGGAAAAATTATTGTAAATAAAGAAAAAACAACCCATTTCTGTATTGAGAAGGCAGTAAATATTGAAAATTCATATATTTAGCGAAGAAATAGCGTAAACTAAAAATGATCAAAAGGGTAGTTAACCCCTTACGACAGGACTACAAATAGCATGGAAAAATCATCTCGAATAACCCGTTACCAGGACCGACAAAGCATTGACCGTCGACCTCAACGATCACTTCAGGCCGGTCACCACCAACACCGGGATCAACCACACAACAAATATTGAGCCCTTGGGAAAAGTCCCGGCATAAGCAGCCAACAAATATACAGCGGTTTTTGGGTTATGGCTGGGTGCATCGGAAAATAGGTCGAAGATCGGCTCTTCTGGCGCAAATTCAATCAGTTTTGCCTTCATTTGGCCGAAATAAGGGCCAGCGACACCGAAATCTGTGAAAAGAATGAACAAAATGGTAGGTTAAAGCTGGAATTTGAGCATATTAAAGCGTTTTATCAGACAATTAAACCCTTGTTTTCAATGGATAAGGGGATTTTTTTCTCTGTAATGACAAATTTTTTGCTCAGCAGGCGTGACGAACAGTTCTTTATCCCGTATTATAGCCGTGAAATAAATCACGAGACGTAATATCCGTCTCATTTTCCGGTAGCCAAAGAATTTGCCACCGGGATGGACCACAGTAGGCCCCTCCTGATAGTCAGTGTTATATGGGCGCCTTACATGGTTTCGACGGCGGATCGGCGTACATGGGTGGTTGTCTCTTATTACAGGGGATCGAACTGAACCATATTCCAGGCCTAATTGCCGAACAGAACCACCGTAATAGCGGAGGAACGGCTGGCTTGATCTAATTTTTTACCCGATTTATTCGGAAAAATATGGGGTAATTGGGAATATAAATGTGGCTTGAGAGTGATTGCATGGGCGGATTTGTCCTGCTATCAACACGCTTGTTTTTGAAGTGGAATAACGCGTACGAGGGACTATGAGTAAATTTGGGTGGCCAAAAAAACAAGGGTTATACAATCCCGGCAAAGAACACGATTCGTGCGGTATTGGCTTTGTCGCAAACATCAAGAACCGCAAGAGCCATCAGGTGATCCAACAGGGTTTAACCGTCCTTGACAATTTAACCCATCGTGGTGCCGCTGGTGCCGACCCCCTTGCCGGTGATGGCGCCGGTATTTTGATCCAAATCCCTGATCGTTTTCTGCGGGAAGAATGTGCCGATCTCGGAATTAAACTGCCTGAAGCCGGCGCCTATGGCGTTGGTATGATTTTTTTACCGCAAGACGAAAAAGCGCGTCTAGATTGTGAAAAAGCCATTGAAAAACTCGTCAGCGATGAAGGCCAAACTGTTTTGGGTTGGCGTGATCTGCCTACCGATAATTCCTGGCTCAGCGATTCGGTGCGCGAATTAGAGCCTTTTATTCGCCAAATTTTTATCGAAAAAGGCAAAAATTGTGACGATAGCAACGCCTTTGAAGGCAAGCTTTTCGTTATTCGCAAACAGGCTCACCGTGTGATTAAAACTAATAATCTCGCTGGGCAGGAAGCCTATTACATACCGACAATGTCATGCCGCACTACTTGTTATAAGGGCATGATGCTGGCTGATCGGGTCGGTGAATATTTTACGGATTTAAAGGACGAGCGGTTCGAATCGGCACTCGCTCTGGTTCACCAGCGTTTTTCGACTAACACCTTTCCATCTTGGGAACTGGCTCAACCGTTCCGCTACCTCTGCCACAACGGAGAGATAAATACTTTGGGTGGTAATATTAACTGGATGGCCGCCCGCCGCCATAATATGAGCTCAACTCATCTGGGCGATGATCTCGATAAATTATGGCCGCTGATTGGCGACGGTATTTCCGATTCAGCTTCTTTTGATAATGCCCTTGAATTGCTGGTCGCTGGTGGCTACACGCTTTCCCATGCGATGATGCTGATGATTCCTGAAGCCTGGAATGATAATCCGTTGATGGACGATGGACGCCGCGCTTTTTATGAATATAACGCCGCTATGATGGAACCCTGGGACGGCCCCGCCGCTGTCGCCTTTACCGATGGCCGTCAGATTGGCGCCACCCTGGACCGCAACGGTTTGCGCCCTGCCCGCTATGTTGTCACCGACGATGACCTCTGCATTATGGGTTCCGAAGTGGGTGTGCTCGATATCCCAGATGAAAAGATTGTTGAGAAGTGGCGTTTACAACCGGGTAAAATGTTCCTGATTGATTTGGAAGAGGGCCGCATCATTGATGACGCTGAGCTAAAAGACAGCCTGTCCAACGCTCAACCGTATCAAAACTGGCTTGATGAAACCCAAATTCGACTCGAAGACTTGCCAGCCGATGTTGAGCTGATGCCGCTCGATCATCAGACTCTGCTTGATCGACAGCAGGCCTTTGGCTACACCCAGGAAGATCTGAAATTCTATCTATTGCCGATGGCAACGAGCGGCCAGGACCCAATTGGCTCCATGGGCCGGGATACCCCGCAGGCAGTGCTGTCGGACCGCCCTAAGATGCTGTTCGACTATTTCAAACAGGCCTTTGCTCAAGTGACTAACCCACCGATTGACCCGATCAGGGAAGAACTGGTGATGTCTTTGGTCTCGTTGATCGGCCCGCGTCCAAATCTGCTTGATTTGGAAACGGGTGGTAAACATATGCGCCTTGAGGTACGTCAACCGATCCTATCCAACGTCGATCTAGAAAAAATTCGCCATATCGATAGCCGCAACGGTTCTTTCCGGTCGGTTACGCTCAGCATTTGTTATGCCGCCTCTGATGGCGCCGCTGGCATGAAGGCCGCACTTGACAGTCTTTGCAAGGAAGCGAAGGAAAAAGTTCTTGAAGGCCACAACATTCTTATTCTGTCTGATCGGGGGTTAAGTGCGGATCAAATAGCCATCCCGTCCTTGCTCGCGACCGCGGCAGTTCATCATCATCTGATCCGCGAAGGTTTACGGACCGAATCCGGCTTAGTAATTGAAACTGGGGAAGCCAGGCAGGTTCATGATTTTTGCTTGCTGGCAGGCTATGGAGCAGAAGCCGTTAATCCCTATCTGGCCTTTGACGTGATTACCGACGCCCGTGATCAATTGCCGGACGATCTGACAATCACCGAGTCCCACACCCGCTACATTAAAGCCGTTGACAAAGGTATTCTAAAAGTAATGTCAAAAATGGGCATCTCCACCTATCAGTCTTATTGCGGTGCTCAAATTTTCGATGCCATCGGCTTGCGGGACGAGTTCATCGAAGCCTATTTCACCAACACTGCCTCAGCGATCGAAGGTATCGGCCTCGAAGAAATAGCCCAGGAAACCGTTACTCGCCATGAGCTGGCTTTCGGCAATTCTGCAATATTGGAATCAGCCTTGGATGTTGGCGGTGATATGGCTTACCGCATCCGTGGCGAAGAACACATGTGGACACCGGAAACAATCTCCAAATTACAACATTCCGCCCGTGGTAATTTACCAGATACTTACAACGAATTTGCCACAGCTATGAATGATCATTCGCGCAAACTGAAAAATTTGCGTGGTCTGTTCGAATTTGATTTTGACGGTAACGAAAGTATACCTCTCAACGAAGTTGAGCCGGCTTCGGAAATCGTCAAACGTTTTGTCACTGGTGCCATGTCGTTTGGCTCGATCTCCTTTGAAGCGCACACCAATCTCGCGATTGCGATGAACCGGATTGGCGGCAAGTCAAATACCGGTGAAGGTGGCGAGGAGCCTGAACGGTATGTGCCGCTTTCCAGTGGCGATTCGATGCGCTCAGCTATCAAGCAGGTGGCTTCAGGCCGCTTTGGCGTAACCGTTGAATATCTCCGGAATTCTGATGAAATCCAAATCAAAATGGCACAAGGCGCGAAGCCCGGCGAAGGCGGCCAACTGCCCGGTCACAAAGTCGATGAAACGATTGCCCGCGTGCGTCACTCTACACCCGGCGTTGGTTTGATTTCACCACCGCCGCATCACGATATTTATTCAATTGAAGATCTAGCCCAGCTTATCCATGATTTGAAGAACGTTAATCCGAAAGCTCGCATCAGTGTGAAGCTGGTCTCGATCGTTGGTGTCGGCACAATTGCCGCTGGTGTCTCCAAGGCCCACGCTGATCATGTGCTGATTTCCGGCATGGATGGCGGCACTGGGGCAAGCCCAATTACGTCGGTTATGAATGCCGGTTCAGCCTGGGAAATCGGCCTTGCCGAAACCCACCAAACACTAGTCTTGAACAAACTTCGGGGCCGCATCTGCGTGCAAGCCGATGGCGGTATTCGCACCGGCCGGGATGTTGCTGTTGCCGCCCTCTTAGGCGCCGACGAATACGGTATTGCGACGGCATCGCTGATTGCTTCCGGCTGTGTCATGATGCGGAAATGCCATCTCAACACCTGCCCGGTCGGCATCGCGACGCAGGACCCTGAACTTCGCAAGAAATTTAAAGGCAAACCCGAACACGTTGTGAACTATATGTTCTTTGTCGCGGAAGAGATGCGTCAAATAATGGCTGAGCTCGGTGTTCGCACCGTCAATGAAATGGTCGGCCGTTCTGATCTCTTGCAGATGAACAAAGCCATCAATCATTGGAAAGCCAATGGCCTTGATCTCTCACGCATCCTATACAAACCGGATATGGGCCCGGATGTCGCCGTCTATCACTCTGAAGATCAGGATCACGGCCTCGATAAAGCGCTCGATAACAAACTGATTGAAGATGCTAAGCCAGCGCTGGAAACCGGTCAGGCTGTTAAGATTGAGACCGAAGTCACCAATATCAACCGGACCGTGGGTGCCATGCTGTCCGGTGAGATTGCCGAAAAATATGGCCAGGCTGGATTGCCGGACGATACCGTCTATATCAAAGCCAAAGGCTCGGGCGGTCAAAGCTTCGGCGCATTCCTCTCCAAGGGCGTCACCATTGAACTTGAAGGTGACGCTAATGATTATATCGGCAAAGGTCTGAGCGGTGGCCATTTGGTCGTCTATCCTCCAAAAGTATCCAAATTCGTTGCCGAAGAGAACATCGTCATCGGTAATGTGGCGCTCTACGGAGCGATTGACGGCGAATGTTATTTCCGGGGCGTTGCCGGCGAGCGCTTTGCAGTTCGCAACTCAGGTGCAACGGCGGTTGTCGAAGGTGTAGGCGATCATTGCTGTGAATATATGACTGGCGGCGTCGTCGTTGTACTGGGCGAGACAGGCCGTAACTTTGCTGCCGGTATGAGTGGCGGCATTGCCTATGTCCTCAACGAATCTCATGATTTTGATATACGCTGCAACATGGCGATGGTCGACCTTGAACCGATTAGTGATGAAGACCGCATGCTGGAAGATCATGGTCATCAACGCGGTGACCTCGAAACTCATGGCCGGGTTGATATCATGGACGATATGACTGGCTATGATGCCCTGCGGTTACGCAAATTAATTGAAAATCACATGCACTCTACCGATAGCGATAGAGCGCGGGGGATTCTCGATAATTGGGAAGATTACCTGCCGAAATTTGTCAAAGTTATGCCTGTTGACTACCGCCGGGCACTGCAAGAGATGCAGGCAAGGGCCGATGAAGAAGCCGAACCATCAGAAATCGGCGTTGCGGTGGGAGACTAATCATGGGCAAAGCCACTGGATTTATGGAATTTGAACCGCGTGACCGTACCTATCGGTCAGCGGAAGAGCGCGTCAAACATTACAACGAATTTGTCATTCCTTTAAGCGAGAAACAATTGTCCCGCCAGGGTGCCAGGTGCATGGATTGCGGTATTCCCTATTGCCACAATGGCTGCCCGGTCAACAATATTATTCCCGATTGGAATGATCTGGTCTATCGCGGCAATTTTAGAAAAGCCATAGAAGTGCTGCATTCTACTAACAACTTCCCGGAATTTACTGGTCGTATTTGCCCGGCTCCCTGCCAAGAAGCCTGTACGCTCAATTTGGATGATCAACCAGTTACCATTAAGACCATTGAATGCGCTACCATTGATAAAGCTTGGGAAAAGGGGTGGATAAAACCGCAACTCCCGGAACACAAGACGGGTAAAAAAGTCGCGGTCATTGGCGCTGGGCCTGCCGGTATGGCAGCCGCCCAGCAGCTTGCCCGCGCCGGTCACGATGTAACACTGTTTGAGAAAAACGCCAAAATCGGCGGCCTACTGCGCTACGGGATTCCTGATTTTAAAATGGAAAAGCATCTCATTGACCGCCGTCAAGTTCAGATGGAACAGGAAGGCGTCACGGTGCGTACCAACATGAATATTGGTATCGATGTAACCACCGATGAGCTTGATAAAGAGTTTGATGCCATCATTCTTTCGGGTGGCTCTGAAAGTCCGCGTAACTTGCCAGTGCCTGGCCGGGAAACCAATGGCATTCATTTTGCGATGGATTTCCTGACCCAGCAAAATTGCCGGGTATCGGGTGAAGATTTAGATGAGGTCGAAGAAATTTCAGCAGCGGACAAAAATGTTGTTGTCATTGGCGGTGGTGACACCGGTTCTGACTGCGTCGGTACCTCGTTCCGCCAGGGTGCGGCCAGTGTTACTCAGCTTGAAATTATGCCACAACCGCCGGAGAAAGAGAATAAACGCCTGACCTGGCCGAATTGGCCAATGAAAATGCGCACGTCGACATCCCATGAAGAAGGGGTGACGCGCGACTGGTCGATTACGACTAAGAACTTTATCGTTTCTAAAGGCAGCGTCACGGGTATGCAAACGGTTCGCGTTGAATGGCAAAATGATGAAGACGGCCGCATGCAAATGTCCGAGGTCGATGGCTCTGCCGACAGTTTGCCGGCCGATTTGGTACTGCTTGCAATGGGCTTTGTTCACCCCACTCATGAAGGCTTAATTGAAGATTTAAAAATTGAGCTGGATGAAAGCGGCAATGTTAAGACCAATACAGACGACTATCAGACCTCGCTGCCCAAAGTTTTCGCGGCCGGTGATATACGCCGCGGCCAATCCTTGGTTGTTTGGGCCATCCGTGAAGGCCGCCAATGCGCACGCGCAGTTGATGAATTCCTGATGGGAAGCACTGAACTCCCGCGCTAACGAGCGGAGAAAAAATTGGCGGGAAAAACCAATAAACCGAAGTTCCTTTTCGTCACTGAAAAATGGGCAAAATTTAATCCCCAGGATTCGCTATCGAATATCCACCACAATTTTATCGGCTCACTTGTTGCTACCGGTTTGGCCAACTGGCAAGTGTAGCCCCATGATGAAGTCGTGGTTTAATCTGGTGAGCGTGCCGATGCGGCGTTGATCGAAAAGTGCCGGGATTGGCGTCCTGATATTATTTTCCAGCAGATGCCGGACTCCGATCTCAACTCAAAACCAGGAACATTCGCTACCATCAAAGAGCAATTACCTGTAACTATTTTCTCCCAGCATTGCGACGCCTTTGATAAGCGAGCAATGGAACGCGTCGCGGCCTACTATGATCAAATCGACATCAACGTTGTGAATGATTGCTACTCGGTCTATCCGCAATTTTTTGGTTGCAGTTCGAGATTTCTCGACACCTGGACTCCGCAAGACCCTGCCCTCTTTCATAAGAGATCGGTTGACTGGCAACTTGCTGTCAGTTTTGCTGGCAGCACCGATTATTACCCGGATCGTCAGGCTGCTTTGGAACTCCTCCAGCAAAGCGGCTTACCCATACATATTTCCGGCGGCTTTGGTGATACGCATTTGCCAATTGAGGTCTATGCGACCCTGCTCCAGCACTCAAATATAACCCTCAACTTTTCAGCGATATCCGGACTCTATCTGATCAAATAATGCAAAGGACGGTCGATGGGGGCATTGTTTTCTGGCTGTTTATTAACGGAAGAAGCCGGTGGCAAAACGCGCAAATGGCTAACGCCGGATGTCTACTATGTTGAGTTTGAAACCACAGCTGAGCTTGAATAAAAATCAATTATTTATCGCCCATGATGGAGAGCGAAAAAAATCTCTGCCACTGGACATGAATATGTTCTCACTAATTACGCTACGGAAAATTTCTGGTAAAAAATAATGCAGTACGCTGAGTCGAGCTAGATTTCGCTGTCGCTCACTTTGGAGACTTTGCACAGCAGTGCCCGCAATTGATAGGTACCCATTTGCGGATCGAACGGTGGCTCAACACTGGTCAGCACATTGGCATTTGATTTCCAGACACCATATTCAGGCGCCGGGTCTTCCGGGAACCACCAGCCAAACTCCGTATTAATAACGCGAGGATCTATGCCTTCGGTTACTTTGGCGCGTTGACGAATTTTGCCCCGGCTGTTTTCAATCCACATCCACTCACCGTTTTCGATACCGATTTTGACAGCGGTCTCGGGATGTATTTCAGCCTGTGGTTCGCAGGCGCCTTTGCGGCATGAGTTGATTTGGCGTCCCTCGGAATTAAAGAAAAATGGAATGCGGCCACCGGTGGTCAATATAAGCGGATAATCCTTGGCCAATTCGGGCTGAGAAACAGGGCTTTCCGGTGGTTCCGAGTAGTTCGGCAGCGGATCGTAACCCATTTCTTCAAAGCGCACGGAATAGAGTTCGAGCTTGCCGGTCGGTGTCTTAAAGCCATCGGTTTCATATTTGCGGTATTTCATCGGCACTTCGTAAAAGCCAATTTTTTTTAGCTCCTCAAAAGTAAGACCTGTGCCGCCGGCCACCATCTGTTGCTCATAGACTTCCTCAGGGGTTTCTGTACCAACATCAAGATTAAGCCGTCTTGCCAGCTCAGAAAAAATTTCTTCATCCGATTTGCATTCATAAGTTCTAACTGCCTGCTGGTTTGAAACAACCACATTGCCGGCAATGGTCGGCAATCCGGCAACCTCGTTGATCTCGGGCCAAAAGGCCGCTGGTAATACAATATCCGCAAGCTCTGCTGTCGGCGTCATAAACAAATCCGCATTGACCATAAAATCAAGGTTCATCAGCGATTCATAAACAACCTTGCTGTTGCCATAGGTCGTTAGAGTATTGTTGCCGAAAATTAGAAAGGCTTTAACCGGATAGGGCTTGCCCGTCCGCATCGCTTTCAGGACAGTTGGAATATGGGCCGCCGGCAGAGCAGCCCCTTCACCACAGAGCATTTTGAAATGCTCAAAACCGAGACGTTTGGTGTTTTGTTCAGGCGATAAATTTTCGATATTGCTTGGCACCGGGCCGAGCCCGTGCATACCCATAACCCAGCCGCCCGGCACATCGATATTGCCGGTAATCGAGGGGATAAGAGAGACTGCCCGGACGGTCTGGATACAGTTAGGAGTTTGTTCAAGCGCGACCCCCCACTCCATCAGCGCTGGTTTGATCGTCGCAAACATACAGGCAGCTTCGCGGATTTTATCTGCTGGCACCCACGTGATTTCCTCTGCCCATTCCGGCGTCATATCTTTAACGCGAGCGGCCAGTTCATCGAACCCATGGGTATAATTGTCGACAAATTCTTTGTCTTGCAGCCCTTCTTCAATAATCACGTGGATTATGGCTAGCGCCAGCGCGTCATCGGTGCCCGGGCGGAGTTGCAGCCACAAATCAGCCTTTTTGGCCAGATAGGTTTCACGGGGATCAACAACGATGGTGCGAGAACTGGCTTTGAGGCCATCCCGGGCATTGAAACGGGTTTCACCATCGGGACCTGAGTTCAACGGCTGATGGCCCCAAAAGCAGATAACTTCGGCCGTGATATCGCTGAGAAAATCACTGACCGGGAAATCTCCCATTGTCTGCGTACAGGCATTGACACGCGGGTGAAAGCATTGAGCGAAGCCGGGCTCACTCCAATTGGGGCTGCCGAAAGAATAAGCGAAGCGCGACACCCAGCGAATATGGTGGCGGCCGGTACCGGTGCCAAGGTGAACTGCCTCAGCGCCAAATTTAGATTTAATCTGCGTCAGTTTCTCGGCAATTTCATCGAGCACATCGTCCCAGCTAAGGCGCTGCCAATCGCCGGAGCCGCGCTCACCTTTGCGCCGCATCGGATATTTAAGCCGGTCAGGGTGGTAGACCATTTCTTTGGTGGCATTGCCAATGGGACAGAGACGGCCCTGATTGAACGGACTGTCTGGATCACCTTCGACTTTTACCAGCACATCGTCTTTTACATGCAGCAAGGTACCGCAGCCGCCATGACAACTTCGGCACACGCTTTTGAGGATTTGTGTGTCTTGATGTGTTGTTTGTAGTTTAGTTTCAGCGACTTGGTCCATAGTCCTCACTGTAGGTCTATATCAAAAATATAACCATCAATATTCATAATATAAGATTAATTATTAATCCCAATATACAA
>CAJWIB010000028.1 GCA_913041095.1 uncultured Rhodospirillaceae bacterium
TTTCATACTAATAATGTACCGCATGTCCAGTCTTGACCAGGGGGGAGTTAGCCTCCTATGCTGAAACAACGTTAACAAAATAATCAGACCAAAGGAAATTCAGCCCTTGGGAGTTGTCGTAAACCTAGAAAGTGGTCCGGATCTGCAAAGTCCGTCATTGGATCCGCTCATTGACCTTACTGCGGATGACATCAAAGACGTTAATACGCTGATCGTCCACTTGATGGATAGCCCGGTCGCGCTCATTCCGCAGCTTGCCGGTTATCTCGTTTCCGCTGGTGGCAAACGCCTTCGCCCGATGATGACTTTGGCGTCTGCCCGAATGTGCGGCTATGACGGCGAGCGCCACAAAGGCCTTGCTGCCTGTGTAGAGTTTATTCATACGGCAACGCTTTTGCATGATGATGTGGTCGACGAAAGCTCGCTCAGGCGCGGCCTCGCTTCAGCCAATGCGGTCTGGGGCAATCAGGCCAGTGTTTTGGTTGGTGATTTTTTGTTTTCCCGCGCCTTTGAGCTGATGGTTACCGATGGATCTCTTGAAGTGCTGGCAGTGCTCTCCAAAGCCTCCTCGGTGATTGCCGAAGGTGAAGTTTTACAGCTGATGACGACCAACGATACCGAAACTGGCGAAACCCAATATCTCGAAGTGATTAAGTCTAAAACCGCGCAACTTTTCTCAGCCGCCTGCCGTATTGGCGCGCTGGTCGCGGACCGGCCTAAAGTCGAAGAAGACGCTCTTGAAACTTTTGGTATGAATCTCGGCATCACTTTTCAGTTGATCGACGATACGCTGGATTACTCCGCCAAGCAGGCCGATCTTGGCAAAACTGTCGGTGACGATTTCAAGGAAGGGAAGATCACCTTGCCGGTTATCCTGGCGTTTCGCCGTGGCAACGATGATGAGCGAGTGTTTTGGCAGCGTAAGCTCGAAGACCTCGATCAGCAGGACGGTGATCTCGAACACGCGATCGAACTCATGGTCAAACATGGCGCTTTGGAAGATACCGTGGAACGTGCCCGCCACTATGGTGCGATTGCCCGCGACGCGATGGGCATATTCGAAGACAGCCACGAAAAAGCCACGCTCATAGATACCATTGATTTCTGTATTCATAGGGCGTATTAAAGCCCGTCCGAAAGCCTAATTATCCCCGAATCGCCGCACGATAACTGCGTGGTGAGCTGTCATATTTTTTATTGAACACATTGGAAATATGTTTGAATCAGCAACAACTTTGGCATACAAAATCCAAATTGAGGCGGTTATCCATGCCACAAAGGCACGACTAAATTTTATCTATCCTCAATAATCGTGGAATTCTTTGTCGGGAAGTGGCGCAGCCTGGTAGCGCACGTCGTTCGGGACGACGGGGTCGGAGGTTCGAATCCTCTCTTCCCGACCATTTTTTCAAAATAATATCGACACGACGAATGACTGGACCTATCGGGGTGCACTCGGCACTATGGAGAGCTTTAAAACCACGTGTTAGTCGCCAATGCTATCAACTGAAACTCTACTAATTATTACCCTCACGTTTTTGATGTCCGGTTTCGTTAAAGGTGTGATCGGGCTTGGCCTGCCATCGGTATCCCTGGCTTTGCTGACTGCAACGCTTGGTCTCAAAGACGCGATGGCGATTATTATCATCCCAACTTTCTGCACCAATGTTCTGCAGGGGTTGGTCGGCGGACATTTCAAATTGGTCACCAAAAAGTTTGCGACTTTGATGATCACGGCGGCCATTGGCACCTGGTTCGCTGCCGGTATTTTGGCTAAATCCGAAGCGGCTTTATTGTCCGGTCTGCTCGGTTTTTCAATTTGTTCTTATGCCAGCGTATCTTTATTTACTCCGCAGATTTCACCTCCCGGCAAACATGAACCCTGGCTCTCACCGATTATTGGCGCCTTTAGTGGTTTTCTCACCGGTCTTACCGGATCGTTCATTATGCCGGGTGTCATTTATATGCAAGCGGTTGGTTTGCCGCGGGATTTACTTATTCAGGCGATGGGCGTGGTTTTCACAGCCGCCACCCTAGGCCTTGCTATCTCGCTCGGTGGTCACGATTTGTTGCCATTCGATACTGTCGTCCTATCGACCATTGCGCTGATCCCCGCCTTCGCCGGCATGTGGTTTGGGCAGAAAATCAGAAAACGCATCCCGGAAGCGCAATTTCGTCAAGTGTTTTTCATTGGCCTACTGTTACTCGGACTTTACATAATTATCCGCGCCTTGTTGCGTGATGAGGTGCGCCAATTCTTAGGCCTAATTTAATGAATGTATCCAGCTATAGTACGCCGCCTCCTGGTTTTCGACACCGCTCATGCGCGTTTTGTTGTCGTAAGTGCAGGGCTTTGCCATTGCCTGAGCCTCGCTAAGTGGTGGTGCCGGTGCAGATCAACTTACCGCCGGCACCACTAAATTGCCATCACCTGGCAGGTGCTGCCGTGGATATTCTTACTGGTCTTTGTCGCGTTGTCTTTGGTTTATTGGAACACGGTACATAACCAGGTGCCGCTTTATCTCACCACCCGCACAACTTGGGTGGCTTTGGCCGAACTTTTACCTGAGGAAAAAGGTGGTCAGTTTATCGATATCGGTTGCGGTATTGGCGGCGCGTTGCTGTACTCGCGCGCCAGCACCCCTCCCTTTGAACTGGCCTGGCTTAGGAGATTTTTGACCAGTACGCGCAATTTCAAACTCATCTATGGCGATTTTTAGAAAGAAAATTTGTCCAACTTTGATGCTACCTATACTTTTCTGTCACTGGAGCCAATGCCGAGAATCTTTGACAAAATCAAAGCTGAGATGAAACCAGATACATTGTTTGTCAGTAATTCAGTTGTTGTGCCTGATCACCAGGCCGATGAGATTATTGAAGTGGATAACACCCGTGAAACCAAACTGAATCTGTGGCAGAATTAAAGCAGTAAACTGGCGGCTAAACCTAAGAACACGTAGAACCCAACGACATCGGTAATCGAGGTGAGGAAGGCGCTGGACGCCACTGCCGGATCATATCCCAGACGCTGTAATAAAATCGGCAGTGAGCTGCCGACAAAGCCCGCGACAATGAGGTTAATAATGATCGAGAGACCAATAACACCGCCGAGCGCTGGACTGCCGTACCAGCCCCAGGTCACCGCACCGATTAGCACGGCAAATATCACTCCGTTCAAAACGCCGACCGCAACTTCCTTGCCAATCGTCCGATAAGCATTCGCCATCGTCAGCTCTTTCATCGCCAGGGCACGCACCGCGACAGTTAAAGTCTGCGCCGAGGCCGTGCCCCCCATGGCGGCAACAATCGGCATCAGCACAGCCAAAGCCACCATCTCTTCGATGGTACCGGCAAAAAAACTAATTACGTAAGCCGCAATAATTGCCGCTACCAAATGGATGAGCAGCCAGGAAAAACGCGACTTCATGGTATCAATGACCGCGGAATAGAGGTCGTCAGCTTCACCGACACCGGCGAGGCGCATGATATCTTCTTCGTGTTCCTCATGGATAACATCGACGATATCATCAACGGTAATGACGCCGACCAGCCGGTTACTTTCATCTACAACCGGAGCTGAGATCAAATCGCGCTGCCGAAACAGAAACGCGACCTCCTCCTGGTCCATGGTGCCCGGCACAATCTTAATGTGTTTGCGCATAACTTGAGTAAGGTCGATCTCGCGGCGGGTCCGCATAACCCGGCTGAGCGGTACTGTCCCGACCGGATTGTGGCGCGGATCAACCAGAAAAATATCGAAGAAATCCGTCGGCAGGTTTTCTGTATCGCGCATATAGTCAATCGCTTGGCCAACTGACCAGTGCAACGGCACAGCGACGACGTCCCGCTGCATAAGACGGCCGGCACTGTCTTCCGGGTAAGATAAACCTTCTTCAATGAGCGCCCGCTCTCCGACCGGTAAGGATTCAAGAATTTCGCGCTGTTCTTGCGGCTCGAGTTCTTCGACGACTTCAAGCGCATCATCGGTATCTAGCCCGGCGACAACTTCGGCAACTTGAGATAGACCAAGCTGGTCAATGACGCGCTCCCTGACCGTGTCATCAAGCTCAGCCAAAACATTGGGATCGAAATCACTGCGGAGCGCTTCGACAAGTTCTTGCCGCTGAGCATGGGCGAGATTTTCCAACAGATCGGCGAGATCCGCGTAGTGCAGAGATTGCGCTAAATTTTTTGCTTCAGCGGTTTCATTTTGATCGAGTGCGAGATGTATCGTGTCTACAAATTCAGACGTTAATTCATTAGCAGCACTTGACTCATACACACCAATAACATTTTCATCCATCGCCTACATCCTTCATAGGGGCAACTCTCCGTCGGTCTCGCTTTGGGCTTCGACGACCATCAAGGCAGTCATATTAATAATACCGCGCGCAGTTGCACCTTCCTGGAGAATATGCGCTGGTTGTTTCATACCCAATAACATTGGACCAATTGCCATGCCATTGCCCAGCATTCTAATCAGACCGTAAGAAATATTGGCGGCATCCAGCGAAGGCAAAACCAGCAAATTGGCTGACCCAGTCAAATTAGAATCCGAGACCAGCTTTTCGCGTAAATCTTCAGACAATGCCGTTTCGGCATGCATCTCGCCATCTACTTCAAGTCTAGGATCAAGCTTGCGAATTAAATCGACCGCATCCCGCATCTTTCTCGCTGTCGGCCGATTTGAACTGCCAAAATTGGAATGTGACAGCATTGCGGCTTTTGGTGTAATACCGAACCGCCGCACTTCTCGCGCCGCCAACACGGTAAAATCGGCAATCTGTTCAGCCGTCGGTCCATGGTTTACGTAAGGGTCAACTAGAAAATAAATTCCGCTGGACAGGATCAGCATGCTCATTGAGGCCGCATGGCTTACCTCCGGTTTCAACCCGATTATTCTGAACAAATGCGGTAGGTGATCGGTGTAGCGACCGGTGGCTCCGCTGAGCATTGCATCAGCTTCTTTGCGTTTAACCATCAGGGCGGCAATGACCGTGGTATTGGTGCGAACCATGGTGCGCGCTTCATTGATTGAAGTGCCATGGCGGCTCATCAAAGAATGATAAAGTTCCCAATATTCGCGGTATCGGTCATCGCGTTCTGGATCGACGAGTTCAAAGTCTTCATCCATTTTCAACCGCAAGCCGAGCTGCTCGATGCGCAGCGCTACGACATTACGCCGGCCTATTAAGATCGGTTTGACAAACAAACTATCAACACCGTTTTGCACGGCGCGAAGCACCCGTTGGGACTCTCCATCGGCATAGACAACACGTTTTGGATTTTCCCGCGCCTGATCAAATACGGGTTTCATCACATAGCCGGAACGGACAACGAACTCGAGCATTTTCTGGTTGTAGGCCTTGAAATCTTTAATCGGGCGTGTTGCCACACCAGAATCCATTGCCGCCTTGGCAACAGCTGGCGCGATTTTCGCCATCAACCGCGGATCGAAAGGTTTGGGAATAAGATATTCCGGGCCAAAATTTAGCTCTTGGAGGCCATAGGCTTGAACGACCGTTTCATCGGATTCTGCTTCCGCTAGCTTCACTAAGGCTTTGACGCAGGCCATTTTCATTTCATCATTGATGACCGTCGCGCCGACATCAAGCGCACCCCGAAACAGAAATGGGAAACACAGCACGTTGTTAACTTGATTGGGATAGTCAGAGCGGCCGGTAGCCATCACTGCATCATCTCGCACTTTTTTTACTGCTTCGGGCCATATTTCAGGTTCCGGATTGGCGAGTGCCAAAATTAGTGGGCGCGCGGCCATCTTTTTAACCATCGCCGGCTTGAGTATGCCCGGAGCTGAGAGACCTAAAAAAACATCTGCCTCGTCGATAACATCGCCAAGAGTTCTCGTATCAGTTTTTTGCGCGTAACGCACGTTGTAATCATTGATCTCTTCCGTTCGTCCTTCATAGATCACGCCAGCAATATCGGAGACGAAGATATTTTTCTTTTTAACCCCCAGTTTGACTAATAGATCGAGACACGCCAACGCCGCTGATCCCGCCCCCGAAACAACCAGCTTTATGTCGTCAATTTTTTTACCGACGACTTTGAGGCCATTGAGGATCGCCGCACCGACAATGATGGCCGTGCCATGCTGATCATCATGCATCACCGGGATGTTCATGCGTTCCTTTAACGCAGCCTCAATGACGAAGCACTCGGGAGCCTTAATGTCTTCCAAATTGATGCCGCCGAAAGTCGGTTCCAGGGAAGCAACAATATCCACAAATTTTGCCGGATCGGTTTCGTCGACTTCAATATCGAATACATCAATGCCGGCGAACTTTTTAAACAAGCCGGCTTTCCCTTCCATCACCGGTTTAGCAGCTAGGGCGCCGATGTTACCAAGCCCCAAAACAGCCGTACCATTTGTGACCACCGCAACCAAATTGGCTCGGGAAGTCATATTGGCGGCTTCGGCTGGATCGTCATGGATCAACTTCGAGGCGGCTGCTACGCCCGGCGAATAAGCTAAAGAGAGATCGTGTTGATTGGCGAGCGGCTTGGTCGGCACCACTGAGACCTTACCTGGCGTGGGCAAGCGATGATAATTAAGCGCTTCTTGGTCTAGTTTGTCGGGCACTGAGATCTCCAGTAATTTATTCACAACTAAAGCATTGATTATGCACTAAAAACATTAACTCCTACCAGGATTCACTTAACAATTTTTACTCGTTTTTCCAAACAAACATTTTGCTGACAATATAGTTTAGGCTGGTATTTTGGATATTCGGATTTTAGTGCTTATTTACTTTTTATTATTTTCTTATTTTTTAACTAAGCTAGACTACACACCTACTTTATGAAGACTGAATAAATGATGGAAGTTAATTTTACCTACTTTAAGCGTATCGTGATCATGGGTTTAATGATCTTCGGCTTGTCAGTATTAATAATTACTGCTGCCTATGCCCAGAAAAATTGGTTTTCATAACTCTGCCCAATACCATTGATACCGTTACCAGCGAAGTGATTATCCACCGGACTCAAAAGCAAATCGGCATTTACCCGCAAAGGAAAATTTCTGCTTTCACTCGCTGGGTGGCACGGTACGCGTTCGTTCTGATGCGTATTTTGCTTTGATTCTTAAAGTAGAATCAGCCGAAAAAATCAGCAATATGGCGAACTATCTGGGAAATAGGGGCTTTATTGTATACAATACTCGCTGTCGGGCCAAAAAAATAGCCCGTATATCGTTATCAATGCTGATGACATCCAGACCTTTGTCTGCGAATAGCCGGACGGCTTCACTGCTAACGAGACCGGATGCGCCGGTAATAACGGCTACTCTTATTTTACCCTTTACCGAATGGTGGATCGATTTACTTGATGTTGATCCGCATAGAAAATTTGGTAGTAGTCAAACCTTATCCTGCCGTTGGTCTAAATTAACCTAATGATGGACCACAGTGACGAAAAACGAAAATTTGATCATAATTGCGTGTTGCGGCAGGGCCATCACGCTCTTATGATGCCGCGCCTTAAAGCAATGCTCTATAGTGGCGCAAATTTGACGAAATTTAACTAGGTAAATTATGTCTGAGTCCAAGAAAAAAAAATCATTTCGCGAAATTATACTCTCGTGGGGAGCCAAGTTGCTGCTCGCTCTACTCATTTTGAGTTTTGGCGTCTGGGGTATCGGTGATTATGTCGCGCCGCAACATAGTGCAACCGCCGTTGCGACGATCGGAGAAATTGAAATTTCTAGCCATGAATTCCAAAGTGAAGTGCGTCAGCAATTTGCCCGCCTGCAAGGGGTTTTCGGCGGCAACTTTACCACCGAGCAGGCGAAAGCTCTGGGAATTGGTGACAGTGTGTTGCAATCTCTCATTCAACAGAGATTATTTGCCGAGGGAGCCAAGTCAATGGGTCTTTTGGTCAGCAATGATTTGGTGTCGCGGGAAATTCGCGACGATGTCCGTTTTAAATCACCGGGCGGGGACTTCAATCGTCTGGCCTTTAACGAAACGATCCAACGCGCCGGTTTAAGTGAAGCCGGCTACATTGATCTATTTCGTAAAAGTCTGCTGCAAAATCAGTTTTTAAGCGGTATCCAAAACAGCCGATCGGCTCCCAGTTTGCTTGCTGATCAGATGTATCGTTACCGCAATGAGAAACGCTCTGCCAATTATATTGAGATCAAACACAGCTCGTTCAACACTATACCGGCAGCCGATGATGAATCGCTCAAAAAGTTTCTTAAAGACAATGCCGCCCGGTTTACCGCTCCCGAATACCGTGCGATCACACTGGTGCAAATGCGGATTAAGGATATTGTCGACGAAATTGATGTCTCGGAAGAACAAATCAAAGAAGCCTATGACGACCGCATCAATGAGTTTAAAACAGCGGAAACTCGTAAAATTCAGCAAATTTTACTGTCTGATGAAGCCAAGGCAAAACAAGCTTACGCCAAAATTACTGCTGGCGGTAATTTTGCTAAGGTAGCTAAAGAAATCGCTAATCTTGAAGCTGCGGCACTTGAACTCGGCACTTTAACCAAAGCCCAATTGCCGCTTAAAGAGCTTGCCGATGCTGCCTTTTCTCAGGCAGTTGACACGGTCAGTGCACCAGTTAAAAGCCCACTGGGTTGGCATATTTTAAAAGTCACCGAAATCAAAGATGCGGCACAAAAGACTTTAGACCAAATTCGGGCCGATCTCAAAAATGGCATTGCCGCTGAAAAAGCCGTCGACAGTCTTTATAATTTGTCGAACAAATTTGAAGATGAACTCGGTGGCGGAGCCAGCATCGCCGAAGCCGCCAGGCGTTTGAACTTTAAAGTTAGAAAAATAGCCGCCGTTAATGCATCAGGCCTGGATGCTGCAGATAAGAAAATAGCTGACCTTGCACCTAGCATTATTCAAGTGGCTTTTAGCACCGAACAGGATCAGGACAGCGCCCTGACAGATTTCAGCAATTCCGGCTATTTTATTCTTCATGTTGATGGCATTACCGCCCCGGCACTTAAACCGTTTGCCAAAATCCGATCCGATATCGAGCTTGCCTGGAAAGCCGAACAGCAAGCCTCGGCGGCTGATAAAAAAGCCAAAGCGCTGGTTGATCGCATGAAAGGCGTGACGACCCTGGCGGATATTGCCAAAGAACTCAAAGTCACGGTTAAAACGACCGAGGAATTTATTCGCACTGGCGCCGGCCTCAAAGCACAGCTTCCTGGTACCGTTGTCAGCGGTTTGTTTAAGGCTAGAGGCAAAGAAGCAATCTCTGGCGCCACAAATGACACCCACTTCATAACCCAGGTTAAGGATATTAAGCCTGCCAATCCGGTCATTGATAAAAAAGGTCTGGATCAATTAAAAAACCAGCTGAGTAGCAATATCAGTAACGATATCACGATCCAACTCGCCAACGCTTTACGGGGGAAATTAGGCGTGACGATCAACCGTTCGGCGGTTGATGCCGCCTATTAAAACTGATGCATGTAACGTCTTATTTTTCCGGCTTCGAGAAAATTTATCAAGCGGGCCAGGCGCAAATTGTCCCCACGACATTTATTGCCGATCTGGAAACGGCCGTTTCCGCGATGATGAAGCTTGCCAAAGAGCAGCCTAGTTTTCTGCTGGAATCTGTTGAAGGTGGTTCTATTCGTGGCCGTTATTCCTTTATCGGCTTGAACCCAGATTTAATTTGGCACTGCTACGGCAATTTCGCTGAGATCAATCGATCGGCCCTCACCGACCCTGATACGTTCGAGCCTTGCCCGGTGCCGATAAAACCGGCACCCTCGCCGAAGTCCTACTGGCTGATCAGAAAGAATTTTCCGAACATTTAATGCTGCTAGATCTCGGCCGTATCGACGTTGCCCGGGTGGCTAAAGTTGGCACGGTTGAAGTCACCGATCGAAATGGTATTGAGCTTTATTCTCATGTCATGCATATCGTCTCCAATGTTGAGGGTGATATTGATACTGACAAATTTGACGAGATCGACGCTTTGTTGTCAGGTTTTCCCGCTGGCACAGTTTCGGGACGCCGAAAGTTCGGGCGATGGAAATCGTCGATGAGCTTGAGACTTTAAGGTGCGGCATTAATGCTGGCTGCATCGACTATTTTGGCGCTAATGGCGATATGGATACCTGCATTGCTTTGCGCACGGCGGTTTTAAAAGATGGCCAGTTGCACGCCCAGGCTGGCGCTGGCATTGTCGCTGACAGAGATCTCGAATCTGAATATCAGGAATGCCGCAATAAAGCTAAAGCCCTCATCCGCGCCGCCGAAGAAGCGGTTATCTATGCGGTGGGGGGAAACTAAGATTTTTTATTAATTGTACCAGATACATTTATTACAATGTTAACTATTTGGGATGTTGAGTTTAAGCGGTGACAGGCCGCGTTCCTTGGCAACGATGGTGCTGATCGGCACCAGCACGAAGCCCTTCTCCGCCATGACAGCCAGCCATTGTGATAGCGCCATAATCGTCGCATCGCGGGGATGACCGATGGCGACCGCAGTACCGTTGTGCTTGGCAAAAATCTCCATTCGGCGAAGTTGCTTATTAACCGCCTCGACGGTCGGCACGTTATCCAGGAAAATATTACGCTGAGTAAACGGGACATCATTAGCAAGCGCTACCGAGGCGCCGACAGTTTGGCTCGAGGTGCGCGAATCGACAAACAACAAGCCCCGGCGTTTGAGCTCCCGCATCACCACGTTCATACCAAAGGGATCTGCCGTAAAGCGACTGCCCATGTGATTGTTGATACCGACATAACCGGCAAAGCGATCCAATCCCCAGGTTAGACGTTTGAGGATTTCCGTAGCTTCGATATTGCTTTGCAGCACGTTCGGGCCCGGATCGACCGATTTGTCAAATGGCTCCATTGCCATATGTACCATAATTTCATGACCAGCTTTGCGTGCCTCACTTGCCTGCTTTGGTAAAGCGCCAGCATAGGTCAAAAAGGCGATGGTCAGCGGGCCTGGTAGATTAATGGCTGCAGCAGTGCGTTTCCGGTCAAGACCGGCGTCATCAATCACAATGGCGATCTGAGGTCCTGGTGGAAGTTCGGCAAGTTTGACGGCATTTTTCCGCCAGGTATTGGCAAGTTCGGGCGTGGCAATAACCGGGTTTATTTTCTTGATAATTTTAGGCGGCGACACGGGTACTGATTTTTGCGGCTCGAACACTTGTTCGGGCAAAGCCTCTTCGTATTCCTCACCATGATTTTCGGCAGGTATTGAATCTGGCTCTGGCAAGATGGGCTTGGCATTTTTCGGTTTTGGCACGGCTATTGGAATCGGGCGCACGACATTTGTATTTTTATTATGACCGTTGATCGACTTTCTTAAAGCTAACGCCCCGGTCGTATCGACAATGACGGCAACAATGATAATGCCGGAGAATATCCAGACATGTACCGGAACGCTGTTTTGCGCAAATTCGCCAAGCCGCGTAAGCAGGTTTTTTGAATCAGTGGCCGCCAAATCCTCTTCTCCCATTTTTGAGTAATGGAGAGACCCTACGCCAAAAACCTTTACGGTCTATTACCGTTACTGAGCGCGGCGAAATCTTCCAAAATCGGACAGCCGGGACGGTCATCGCCGTGACACTTGTCAGCTAGTGTCAACAGTGTGTGCCGCATGCTATCCAATTTCTTGATCTTATTTTCGATGTCACTGATATGCCGCTGGGTAAGCGCTTTCACCTGCGCGCTGGCCCGGTGTTGGTCCTGCCATAAATCTACCAGTTCGCAGACATCTTTAATGGTGTAGCCAAGGTTTCGTGCCCGCTGGATAAAGCGCATGGTTTCAATTTCGGGTTGGCTATAATCCCGGTAACCACTGTCGGTGCGCGCCGGTGCCGGAATTAATCCGATGCTTTCATAGTAGCGGATGGTCTTTGACGGAATGCCACTTAACTCAGACGCCTGCCCAATATTCATTACGCTTCTCCAATAAAAAACTACAAAAGTTGTTAAATTGACGCATTCCGAAGCCGCAACGCGTTACCAATGACTGAAACGGAACTGAGACTCATCGCCGCACTAGCGATCATCGGGCTCAGCAAAATACCAAAGAACGGGAACAAAATACCTGCAGCAATAGGTACGCCTAAACTATTGTATATAAGGGCAAAAAATAGATTTTGCCGGATATTTCGCATGGTCATTTTACTTAAACTTCTAGCTCTTAAAACGCCACGCAAATCTCCTTTAACGAGAGTGACTTCGGCGCTTTCCATGGCGAATTCGGTGCCGGTGCCCATCGCAATACCAACATTGGCTTGTGCCAGCGCCGGGGCGTCATTGATACCGTCTCCGGCCATTGCCACGATACGGTCTTGCTCTTGATATTCTTTGACCAAATGGTTTTTGTCTTGCGGCATGACACCTGCGCGCACTTCTTTGATGTTTAATTCAAGGGCTACCGCCTGCGCCGTCGCCAGCGCGTCACCTGTCGCCATGATGATTTCAATACCATTGTCTTGAAGAATTTTGACCGCCTCCAGAGAGGTTTCTTTAATCGGATCAGTGACGATCAGCAGGCCGGCAAAATTATCTCCAATTGCAACGGCGATAACCGTACCACCTGATTGTTGCGCCGTTTTAGCATGATCGATAAGCGAACCAAAGTTGGTTATATGATTGCCGATTTCGACTAGCTGACCTTTAACGACACCGCGCACGCCCTGCCCGGTGGTTGATTGAAAAAAGTCGACGCTGTTTAAGTCTATTTTTTTTTCTTTGGCTCCGGCCACAATCGCCGCCGCCAAAGGATGTTCGCTTGATTGTTCAAGACTGGCGGCATATTCCAGCAGCATGTTTTCATCGAACCCGGGGGCCGGATGAGTAGCTGTTAGCCTCGGCTTGCCCTCGGTCAGCGTACCAGTTTTATCGATAATCAGCGTATCAACCTGTTCCATTTTCTCAAGCGCCGATGCATCTTTGATCAATACACCAAGCTGCGCACCTTTACCCATTCCCACCATAATTGACATCGGCGTTGCCAGACCAAGCGCACAGGGGCAGGCGATAATCAGCACCGCGACCGCATTAACGAGGGCAAAGGCGAAAGCCGGAGCCGGCCCAAAGACTGTCCACAGGATAAAGGTCAACACAGCCATGCCGACAACAGCCGGCACAAAATAACCGGACACTCGATCGGCAACCCGTTGGACCGGTGCGCGACTGCGTTGCGATTCACCGACCATGCGGACAATTTGCGACAACAATGTCTCGGAACCGACATGTTCAGCCTCTACGATCAAACTGCCAGTTTGGTTGAGAGTTGCTCCCGTTACTTGATCGCCAATACTTTTAAAAAGTGGATTAGCTTCTCCAGTAATCATCGATTCATCAACAGAGCTGGAACCCCTAATCACCTTGCCATCTACGGGTATCGAACTACCTGGTTTAACGCGCAGTTGGTCACCAACTCTGACCTCTTCTAGCGGGATTTCCTGATCGTCTTTTCCGTCTTCAACCCGGAAAGTAGTCTTGGGCGATAATTCCAGCAAACCTCTAATAGCGCCGCTGGTTTCGGCACGGGCCTTAAGCTCCATCACCTGGCCGAGCTGAACCAATACTGTGATCACGGCAGCGGCTTCAAAATAGACCTCAATGGAGCCACCGTCTTTTTGAAATGCCGCCGGAAAAATCTCCGGAATCAGCGTGGCGATAATGCTGTAAAGGTAAGCAACTCCAACCCCAATGCCGATCAGGGTGAACATATTTAAGTTTCGTGTGATGAGGGACGAGTAAGCGCGCTCGAAAAACGGCCAGCCACCCCATAGAACGACGGGTGTCGCCATAATAAATTGTGCCCAGATACTTACGTGAGTCGGGATTAATTTACCTATGGGTTCACCAGGTATTAGGTCGCTCATGGCCAAAATCAAAGTTGGCAGTGCCAGAGCGCCAGAGAGCCAAAACCGGCGCTTCATATCATTGAGTTCAGGATTTTCGGTTTCTAGTATCGCTACAATCGCGTCCATCGGCTCTAATGCCATGCCACAGATTGGACAGACTCCGGGACCAATTTGTTCAATCTCGGGATCCATCGGGCAGGTATAAATCGTTTCCGGATCGCCCGCGTCTTGTTCCGTTGGGTTGAGATATTTTTCCGGATCGCCGCTGAATTTAGTCCGGCAGTCATCCGAGCAGAAATAATATCGATTGCCGTCATGGCTAAATTCACTGTCCCCTTTTTTGCGTATATCAACCTTCATGCCGCAAACCGGGTCAATTTGATTTAGATAATTATCGGGGTCTTTGCTGAATTTAGAGCGACAACCATCACAGCAGAAATGATAGCTCTCCGATTCAAATTCGTGGTGATGTTCCATCTTATTAGGATCAACGGACATAAAGCAGACCGGATCTTTATCCGGGTCTTTGACTGCATTTTTAGACATTTCATTCATATTCTAGTTTTCGAACCTTATAGTTAGATGTAAAATCTACTATAAACCTTCCAGTTTCTGGAAGGTCAAATATAAAAGTTGTTCATTGTGATGCTTGACGTTATAGGCCTCTGCTTGCATTGTGCGCCAAAATTTA
>CAJWIB010000029.1 GCA_913041095.1 uncultured Rhodospirillaceae bacterium
GCGGCCAACCTCGGACAGCACCCGGGAATCAGTTTTTAATATCCTAAACTCCCGCTTGGTAGATGGTTTTTTTGATCTGACCGTCATTGATCTCTTTGCTGGGACTGGTGCGCTCGGCTTGGAGGCGTTGTCGCGGGGTGCCCGGCAAGCTGTACTGGTTGATAATGATCGAGTGGCGATAAAAATCATCGAAGAAAATGTGCGGGAGCTCGGTGAAGCCGATAGCGCCATTATATTAAAGCGGGATGCGACAATTTTGGGTCCACTGCCAACATCGATCGTTTCGGCTGATCTCGTTTTTCTTGATCCACCTTATAAACAAGGCCTGGCAGAGCCTGCTTTGATATCGCTGCGAGACAACAATTGGCTCGTAGAAGACGCCCTGTGCATCGTTGAAACGGATGCCAACGAAAGTTTCGATAGCCTTAAAAATTTCACCGAGATTGACCAGCGTAAATACGGCAAAGCCGCCATTCATATCCTAAAATTCACCAGTTAGTTTCCCTCTCACTTACAGTTACCAAATTTTAGTGAAAATATTTGTGGGCACCCCTGGCGACGGAATCAATGCCTACCTACGTTTGTTCCTTGTTAAAGAACTCTTAGGACAGAATAAAATGAACATTAAGAATTTAGCCGGTGGTTTGGCACTTGGCGTTGGCATAATTGGCTTTGGCGTAACTATCACCGTGGCAGAAGGACTAACACCACTGCCTGAGGGACAAAGCTGCAATTCGCAGATTTAGCCATCCCAGAACAAAGAAGAATTGACTCTCGCGGATGTCAAACACGCGGTCAAAATCCATTTGCTGCGTATCGGCGTGAAAAATAGCGAAGTTCAAGTTGCCTTGGCTGATGAGGGTGTAATTGTGGTTAGTATATCCCATCGCGGACGTTTACTACGTCAGATCAAGGTCGATGCGGCGAATGCGGTGATAATAGAGCGCCGGAATTACGACCGGCCGGTTGGCTTTGATTCACCAGTTGTTAGAACAGCGGCAACAAAAGATGATAAATTTGTTCAGCGGGTCAGGTATACCCGACAATTACGCCGCCATATGCTGGGTGATGGCAAAGACTGGGCGGACTGGCTTGGTAACGGGGCTCAAGGTTTTGCCTGCTGGGATGTTTACTGATTTGGCTGCCCGATCATGAAAGAACTGGGAACCTAAAAGGTTAATATTTTAAAAGGTAACAGGCACCTTTCAAAAAATTAACTTTTGCTGCTTTACCGGCGACCAAATAGCTTTTCGATATCGGCCAGCTTGAGCTCGACATAAGTCGGCCGGCCGTGATTACATTGGCCGGAATGGGGTGTTACTTCCATTTGCCGCAACAGCGCGTTCATTTCGTCCCCATTAAGATGTCTGCCCGCCCGCACTGAACCATGGCACGCCATGGTGGCTGAAACATCGGCCAAGCGCTCTTTGAGGCTCAAAGCTTCATCATTTTCCGCCAGATCATCGGCGAGGTCATTGATTAGACCGTGAATATTAATCTCGCCCAGCATTGCCGGTGTTTCACGCACAACAATAGCACCAGGGCCAAAGGCTTCGACGACCAACCCAAGCTCGGAAAATTCATCTTTCCGAGCGGCAATTCGGTCAGCAGCCCCCTCATCCATTTCAATCACTTCCGGGATGAGCAGGCCTTGGCGTTTGATGCCATCTTCGGCAAGCGCTTTTTTCATATCTTCATAGACCAGCCGCTCATGGGCAGCGTGCTGATCGACAATAACAATACCATTGTCAGTCTGAGCAACAATGTAAGTTTCATGCAATTGAGCACGGGCAACACCGAGCGGCCAATCATCAGCAACTTCTTTGATCTGTTCAGCCGTTACTTCCTTGACCGACAAGCTGCCATCGAGATTGTTCAGTGGTGTCTGAAACTCGTGGGCGGCTTCGCGGAGCCCCGCAGATGGTGCACCCGGTCTGTTCTGATTAGCACTATAGTTACCTTGATAGCTTTTTGGACTAGATGTCTCAGGTCGCATCGCACCAAGCGCCTGATTGCTGACGCTTGTTGATGCGCGGTGGCCGGCTTCGGCAAGAGCATGACGCAGCGCCGAGACGATAAGACCGCGCACCAAACCTGCGTCGCGAAACCGTACTTCGGTTTTGGCCGGATGAACGTTAACGTCGAGGCTTTCAGCCGGAATATCCAAAAACAGCGCCAACAAAGGGTGACGGTCATGAGAGATAAAATCGCGATAGGCCCCTCTGACTGTGCCAAACAACAATTTGTCTTTCACCGGGCGGCCATTAACGAACAAAAACTGCAAAGCCGCATTGCCGCGATTGAGGGTCGGCAGACCGATATGGCCACTGAGATGCAGGTCTTCCCGTTCGGCGTTGATGGCGAGCGCATTGGTGGCAAACTCATTGCCCATAATTGCATCGAGCCGGTCGAGCCGCGCGCTGAGCATGTCGCCTTGGGATCGTGGCAGCTTCAACGTGGTGCGGGAGCCATCCCCGACGGTGAAAGCAATAGAGGGATGCGCCATGGCAAGCCGCTTGATTGCATCTAGGGCATGAGAATTTTCAGTTTTGGGTGTTTTAAGAAATTTCAACCGTGCTGGTGTAGCATAAAATAGTTCACGTACCTCTATAATTGTGCCTAGGCCAAACGCTGCCGGGGCGGGTTCTGATTTTTTACCGCCTTCAATGGCAACCATCCAGGCACTGTCGGCTCCTTCAATTCGGCTAGTGATACTCATCCGGCTGACCGAGCTGATAGAGGGTAGCGCCTCACCTCTAAACCCGAGCGTGTGAATGTTTTCCAGATCATCACCCGGTAATTTCGAGGTAGCGTGACGCTCAACCGCTAAGGTCAATTCTTCCGGGCTCATGCCGCAGCCATCGTCGGTGACGGACATAAACGTCCGGCCGCCATCCCGGATAATCACATCAATACGCTTGGCACTGGCATCGATACTGTTTTCAACCAGTTCCTTGATCGCCGAGGCGGGCCGTTCAACAACTTCACCGGCGGCGATGCGGTTGACGGTGGTCGATGGCAGCAAGCGGATCGTCATCAGCCGGGCTCGCCGCTGAGAAAACTTTTAGCCCGGATTTTTCCTTCTTCGACAGCGGGTTGGTCAAAGGCGTTTACGCCAAGCAAATCGGCGGCGATGATGGTTTCCAGCATGAAATGCATCATCAGAGCACCGATGCTATGCTCATCAATGGTTTCAATGGTCATAATCCGGGTCGGGCAATTATGGTTGATCAGGGTTTCCCCCGTCGCCTGTTGTTCGGCAGCCATCAAATCACCCATGCGCTTGCCAGCAATAAAAGCTAACTCAGGATCATCGGCGAGGTCAGCTGGCACCAAGCCGCCTGTATTCGCTCGATCGGCAAATAGTAGGGTGAAAAATTTGTCCCGCGGGCCATCAAGATAAAGTTGCAGTTGGCTATGCTGATCGACGGTACCAAGGGCGTTCGCTGGTGTTGTACCGTAGCCGTCTTTACCGAGGCTCTCGGCCCAGAGCTGGCGATGCCACAAACCAAAACTGACGAGGCGGTCGAGATAAGGCATCAGAACCGTCGTATTTATAGCGCGCTCTTGGGCGAGAGCGATGTTTATAACCGCCCCTTGAGCCGGGGCACACTCTTTTGCGTCGCCGTCATCCAATATCGGTTTAAGAACGCTCATTGCCCCGTCTCGAATTTGGTAGGCATCGAGGCCGGCGATTAACGCAGGTAAAAGCCCGGCCACGGAAAGCGCCGAATACCGCCCGCCAACCCCCGGATCATGATCAATGATTTCCAATTCCCATCTCTTAGCCAGACGGCGCAGGGTGCGATCTCCGGGTTCAGTGATAACGGTAAAATGCTCTTTGATCTTGTCTTCGTCCAACTGGTTGCGGAAAATATCCAGGCAATAGAGAAATTGAGTCAAGGTTTCCGCCGTGCCGCCGGATTTCGAGATTACGATAAAACCCGTGCGTTCCGGTGTGATGATTTGAAATAACCGGTCAAAGCTATCGGCATCAATGTTAGCCATAAAATGCAAATGTGGTCGGCTGGTTCCGGCCGCCAATGCTATCTCGCAAATCGACTGACCACCCAAACTGGAGCCACCGGTGCCTAAGATAACGACATCTTCGAAGGCTTCACAGTAACGCTCGGCAATGGCCTCAATATTCTCCAGGTCGGTGGTCTTTGCCGGTAAATCTAACAGCGCCAACGTGCCAGTTTTATGATGCTCGCGGATGACGGCGAGGGCCTCATCGGCGGAATCCAAAAAATGTTGATATGTATCATCGTCAAGACCGATTGTGCCAATCGAGCCCGCAAAGCAGGCAGTGATATCTTGAGTGTAGTAACTTTCAGGCAAAATCTACAATCTCCAAAGAATCTTTAATAATTCGCGCCCATGCTGCCGCTAAGGTGGGCAGAATAGCAAAATTACAGTAATTCAGAAATACCCAAAGACAATTATTAAGGAGTTGACGTTACACCTTTTGGCTGGCCGACAACCACCATCGTGATTTTAGCTGGGTCTAGCAATTTGGCTGCGACCCGGTTGACATCGTCGAGGGTCACGGCTTCTATGTAGCTATTGCGTTTTTTGATATAGCTGAGGCCTAATTTTTCTAATTGAATGGCCGTGATCATACGGGCAATACGTCCACTCGATGAGAACCGTAGTGGATATGAACCGGTGAGATAGGTCTTGGCGTCTTTTAGCTCACCCTTGGTTAAACCGCTTCTGTTCATTTTGGCCCATTCATCGCGCAGGATCTTAATCGTTTCACCGGTCCGTGCATTCGCCGTTCCCGCACCGCCGATAATAATCCCGGCATGATCCAATGGGGCGAGGTAGCTATAGGCCGAATAGGCGAGACCACGTTTTTCCCGCACTTCTTCTTGGAGCCGAGATTCAAAGCCGCCGCCGCCCAAAACATAATTCATCACATAAGCTGAAAAGAAATCAGGATGATCGCGCTTGATGCCGGGTTGGGCAAAGGTGATGATGCTCTGTGGGATCTCTTTATCGACGACGATAGTTTGTTTTTTGCCATCCGGGGTTATTTCCTGGACATCCCACGGGCTGGCTTTTTCCGGCAGTGCGTCAAAGGTTTGATTAAGTTGCTGCTTTAAGCCTGCTTCGGTGATATCGCCAACGACGCTGACAACGAGATTGTTGCGGGCAAAACGCTGCTCAACAAAAAATCTCAAATCGGCAATCTTGATGATTTGCACACTTTCTTCGGTGCCGTTGCTGGGACGCCCATAAGGGTGACCGGGAAACAGTTTGGTAAAAAGCGTCCTCTGGGCAATACGCCGGGGGTTTTCTGATTGGTGGCGAATATTGGCTATGATTTGGCTGCGGATGCGCTCGACTGGTTCCGAATCAAAGCGTGGTTTGGAGATGGCAAGACGCATCAGATCGAAAGCAATCGCCTGGTTTTTTTTCAAGGTCCGTAATGAGATCAAAAAACTATCGAGCCGGGAATCAAAGCTTAAAGAAATTGCAAAATCTTCAAGTTTTTGCTGGAACTCCTGGCTTTTAATGTCGCCGGCTCCTTCATCCAAAGTTGATGAAACTAAATTCGCCAGCCCTTCCTTACCGACCGGGTCGAGCGCCGAGCCGCCGCGAAAGGCGAGGCTAACAGTAATGATCGGATTGGTGTGGTCCTCAACCAGCCAGGCTTTGATACCTTTGCTGGATATAATCTCTTTGATCTCGATAGCTTTAGCATCTGGAGTGGTAAAAAGAAAAAGCGCAACTGACATTAACGCAACAAAATTATTTAGCATTTGCTTAGCTCCCTTTTCTTTTCTTTGGCAACAGCAGTCCGGTAACACTGTTTTTCTCAACTAATACGGCTTTGGCGGCAGCATTGAGTTGCGCTGCCGTGACTTTGGCAATGCGCTCTGGCCATTCCTCAACATCGGCTATGGTTTGTCCGGCAGCGAGGGCCGAGCCGATTACCCGCGCGCCACCACCGATAGAATCCCGGGCATAGATGGCTTCCGCCAGCATCGTGTTCTTGGCGCGGGTGACATTCGATTTCTTGACACCATTTTCAAGTAGCTGCGTAATTGCCTGGTCAAGAGCCGCTTCTAGATCTTCAATCGAGACGCCAGGGCGGGGGCTGGCAAAAAAGTCGAAGCTTGAAGGACCCATTTTATCACCGTCATAAAACGCGCCGGCAGAGACCGCGAGTTTCTGCTTTACCACCAATGACCGGTAAAGCGTGCTGGTTGAGCCGCCGCCGAAAACCTGGGCAAGAACTTCCAAAGGATAGACGTGTTTGCGCTCGCCAAATTGAAGGCTTGGCGCCAGATAGCGGCGTCTGATACTGGGTTGGCGCACCTGGCGGTCCCGTAGCGTTACCCGGATGGCAGCGTTATGGGGCGGTTCTTCGGTGCGCACACGTTTGCTTGGCTGACCAGCCGGAATGACACCATAAATTTTTTCTGCCAAAGGACGCAGCTGTTTGGCGGTGATATCACCAGCGACAACGAGTATCGCATTATTGGGTCGATACCATTGATCATAGAATTTTTTAAGATCGGCCTTAGTCAGACCGCGAATCTCGTGCTCCCAGCCAATTACCGGACCATGGTAGGGATAGTTTAAATACATCACCGCATTCATTTGTTCAGACAGTTTGGCGCCGGGAGAATTGTCAGTCCGCGAGCGCCGCTCTTCGAGCACGACTTGGCGTTCGGGCTCAATTTGATCATCTTCTAATATGAGCCCGCGCATCCGGTCAGCTTCCAGTTTCATCACGGTTTCCAAGCGATCAACTGAAATGCTTTGATGGTAGCCGGTATAGTCGTATGAGGTGAAAGCATTATCACGGCCGCCATTACGTGCAACAATTTTAGAAAACTCACCGGATTTGAGAGTTTTGGTTTTCTTGAACATAAGGTGCTCAAATAAATGCGAAATACCGGATTTGCCCCGCGGCTCATCAGCCGCGCCAACTTTGTACCACACCATGTGACGCACAATCGGCGCTCGATGGTTTGAAATTACAACTACTTGCATGCCATTTTTTAAAGTAAATGTCTTTGGGTTAAAGACTCCGGCCTCAGAGGGATGAAAGGCAGCCAGAAATAGTGTTGCCGCCAACGCAATAAACCCAAAAAAAGTTGTTCTAAAAAAGATCATAAAATCGTCATTTTCCGCCTGTAACATCATATCTGTGAACGATAATAGAGCACCATTTCGGCGCATTATTAAGATTTAAATTAAATATAGACCAGCAGATGCAATATTACAGATGTCTCGCGCGGAAATCGCATGAAAGTGGAGGTCTATTTAAATACATCTTCGAGGAGCGCCTTGCTTTTACGCTTGATGGTTGGGACTTCGCCCTGATTGAGCGGTTTGCCGAGAGCTTGGTTCTCGCGGATGCGTTTGGCTTCCTTGGTCGCGTCGACTGTTGTGCCGAACTCGCGTGGTTTTTGCCAGAAAGCTATTTTATCGGTGATGGTAATACTTTCATGGGCTAGCACCGAAGTTTCTTTAGATATTTGCACCCGGATAAAAGAATCAGCGTTGGTTGCGCCGGTTAATCGTAGAACGGATCGTTCGCCTTGGCTCAGACGCGAGGTGTCACCGGTGCTGCCAACCTGCCGCGGTTGTGCTTGTTGCTGCCCGGTGCCGAGTGCCTGGACGGCGCGATCACGCGGGTTAACTGCCTGAGGACGTTCCGCGCCTGGGGTCGGTGGTTTTAAACCATACCTCGGCGGCAGACTCAAAGGAGCGCGCCGGTAGACGGCAAATTCATCCGGTGCTTCCTTGGTTTGGCCGAGCGCCCGCTTAGTTCCCTCGCAACCACTCAACAAAATGGCGGCGGCAAGTACGGCGAATAACGGATAATATTTATTCTGCATAGCAATCATGGTCTTTCTACGTATCGTCTATTTTAGACTGTTCTGGCTTTGGAGAAAATAGCGAATCCAAAATTAAAAGTATAGCGCCGACGGTAATACAACTATCGGCAATGTTAAAGGTAGGCCAATGCAGTGTCTCAATATAAAAATCTAGAAAATCAACCACCGCGCCGTGGAGGCCGCGATCAATCACATTGCCGAGCGCGCCACCGATAATGAGGCCAAGTCCGGCTGCCATGTGTTTATTATTCGCCTTACGCAGCCAGAAAAATAGGAAAACGACGATGACAATTGCCAATACTGATAAGAGTAGTGCATTTAAGTTATTGTTATTGTTGAATAATCCGAAGCTTATCCCATTGTTCCAGGTCAGCAACAGATTGAAAAAAGGGGTTACTGGAATAACCCGGGGCGGCTGCATGACGCCTTCCAGAATCCACCATTTCGTCGCCTGATCCAGCGCGATTACGAGGGTGGCGATCAGGCATCCAAAGCGGGTAAATGGCGACAAACTAAGTGCTCCCTGTAAATATTTTGGGCCTCTATTCTGCTGAGACCGGAAAATTATCGGCTGCTTTAGCGCAGCGTCTGCAAACCTCTTCATGGTCTGAAATCGTGCCGACTTCCGGCAAAATTTTGTAACAGCGAACACATTTTTCACCTTCGGCCAAATTGGGCTGGACGCCGACACCAGGGACATCTTCAACCGTGAAAGCTCCTTCTGGCACGTCGCCTTCGGTGAGTTGGGCATCGGAGGTGATGGTAATTTCAGCCAAATCCAATCCCTTCAGTGTGGTGATAAAATCAGCGGTGGCAAAAATGGACGGGTTCGCCTGAAGTGATGAGCCGATCCGCTTCTCAGCCCGTTCAATTTCCAGCGCCCCAGTTACGACGCGGCGGAGATCGCGGATTTTCTCCCATTTAGCGGCGAGTTCATCATTTTTCCATGTCTTGGGAATGTCCGGGAATAAACGCAAATGCACACTGTTATTGTCGTCCGGAAACCGCGTCAACCAAGCTTCTTCAGCGGTAAAACAAATAAACGGTGCAAACCAAGCGGTCAGGCAGTTAAACAATTGATCCAGAACGGTTCTGGCGGCGCGGCGGGTTAAAGCATCCGCGCTATCGCAATAAAGTGCATCTTTGCGGATATCGAGATAAAAGGCCGATAAATCTACCGCACAGAAATTATGCAATTCGGTAAATAGTAAGTGAAACTCGAATTTCTCACAGGCTTTTCTGATCATCGCATCCAGTTCGTAAATGCGGTGTAGTACCCAGCAATCAAGATCCGGCATTTCGTCGATTGGCAGTTTTTCAGCTTCGTCAAAACCATTCAAATTGCCGAGTAAAAAACGCAACGTATTGCGCAAGCGCCGGTAAATATCCGAATGGTGTTTGATAATTTCTTTGCCAATTCTGAGATCATCCGAGTAATCCGAGCCAACCACCCAGAGGCGGAGAATATCAGCGCCGTGATGTTTTACGACTTCCTGTGGAGCGGTAATGTTACCGAGTGATTTCGACATTTTCTGACCGTCTTCGGCCATCACAAAGCCATGGGTTAGGACAGCATCATAAGGTGCGCGGCCACGCGTACCACAGCTCTCAAGCAGCGATGAATGAAACCAGCCGCGATGCTGGTCGGTGCCTTCGAGATAAAGTGACGCCGGCCATTGCAGGTCATCTCGTTGTTCCAGCACAAAGGAATGGGTTGAACCGGAATCGAACCAGACGTCCAGAATATCATCGATTTTTTCGTAATCTTCGGCGTTATAAGAATCGCCTAAGAATTGCGCGGCATCTGAAGCAAACCAGGCATCTGCTCCTTCGGCTTCAACTGCCTCAATAATGCGATCCAGTACTGCTTGATCGCGCAGTACCTCACCGCTTTCTTTATGAACAAAGACCGTGATCGGCACGCCCCAGGCTCGTTGGCGGGAAACACACCAATCGGGCCGCTCGGCGATCATGTCATGTAACCGGTTGCGCCCGGAGGTTGGATAAAATTCTGTTTTCTTGATGGCGCGCAACGCTTTATCGCGCAAATTATTGCTGTCCATACTAATAAACCATTGTGGTGTATTGCGGAAAATCAACGGCGCTTTGGAACGCCAGGAATGCGGATAGGAGTGATTGATCTTACCGTTGGCCAATAGCGCTTTAGCTTCTTTCATCGCTTCAATCACGACGTCATCGGCTTTGAAGACATGGACGCCGGCAAAGAGCGGCACATGCTCGAAGTAAAGGCCGTCCCCGCCGACGGTATCGGGCACGGCAATGCCATTGGCGATACCGAGTTCCCAGTCATCAGCGCCATGGCCTGGTGCAATATGGACAAAGCCTGAGCCGGTATCCATTTCAACAAAATCAGCCGTTAACAGGGGCACTTCGAAGTCGTAGCCTTGACCATTGAACGGATGCTGACAGATGGTGCCAGCGAGATCACTGCCCTTGAATGTACCGGCGATTTCGTGAGCGGTTATGCCTGTTTTTTCAACAACTTGGCTGATCAAGGCTTCGGCAATAATTATTTCGTCACCGGCTTTGGTCTGCCATTTTTCTACGGCTTCCTCGCTGACTTCCGTGATTTTCAGGCGGACGTAACTGTCTTTGGCGCTGTAGGCGAGCGCCCGGTTGCCGGGGATGGTCCAAGGCGTCGTTGTCCAAATAACAACATCGGCCCCTTTGGCTTTATCGGATTTTGATGCATCGGTGACCGGGAAGCGGACAAAAATCGTGTTGGAGGTATGGTCGTGATACTCGATCTCTGCTTCGGCGAGGGCGGTTTTTTCGACCACTGACCACATCACCGGCTTGGCCCCCCGGTAAAGGCTGCCATTCATCAAAAACTTACCAAGCTCGCGCACAATCTGGGCTTCGGCAGGATAGGTCATGGTGGTGTAGGGATTGTCCCAATCACCTTCGATACCGAGACGTTTAAATTCATCGCGCTGAACATCAATCCAATATTCGGCAAAATCGCGGCATTCCTGACGGAATTCTGCAATCGGCACGTCATCCTTATTTGCCCCTTTTTTGCGGTATTTTTCTTCGATCTTCCATTCGATCGGCAGGCCGTGGCAGTCCCATCCCGGCACATAATTTGAATCTTTGCCGAGCATTTGTTGCGAGCGCACAATAACGTCTTTGAGAATTTTATTGAGGGCGTGGCCTATATGGAGATTACCGTTGGCGTAGGGAGGTCCATCATGAAGAATAAATTTCTCCCGGCCTTTGGCGTTTTCCCGCAGCCGTTTATATAGATCGAGCCGGTTCCAGCGCGCCAGTAATTCCGGCTCGCGCTTACTTAATCCGGCTTTCATCGGAAAGTCGGTTTTCGGTAAATACACGGTGTTTTTATAATCAACACTCATTACAATTCTCTCTAATTATTCTCTGCCGAAAAAATTTTTTCAGCTTGAGAGCAATCTCTCTTTATTTGCGCTTTCAGTTCTTCAACACCGTCAAATTTTTGTTCCGGCCTGATAAAATCGACCAAAGCAACACGCAAATGGGCACCATAAATATCTTGGTCAAAGTTAAACAAATGAGCCTCAAGGAGGCACTTGTCGCCATCAAAGGTGGGTCTATAACCCAAATTTGCGACGCCGTCATGCCAAACCGTATCCGGCCCCCGATCTAAGCCCGCGCGGATGGCATAAACACCAATTGCCGGCCGGGTATTCGTATCCAGTACGATATTGGCAGTGGGAAATCCAATTGTCCGGCCGCGTTGATCACCAAGACTAATCCGGCCCTCAATTTCAAACCATCGTCCCAGCAATTGGGCGGCATCCCGCGGCTTGGCCTCGGCTAAATATTGACGAATCCGGGTCGAGGAAATTATCTCACCATCATCATCCAGGACCTCTTCGATTCCGTTAGTGGTAAAACTGAGTTTGTCGCTCATCTCTCGCAACAAAGCCGTATTTCCAGCACCTTTGTGGCCAAACGAGAAATTAAAGCCAGAAACGACGTAAGATGCATCGAACCCGCCGACCAGCACCTGCTCAACAAAATCCTCCGCCGTAATCTTGGCCAGCTCGCCATCAAAATGAAGCACGACAAGAAATTCGACTCCCATATCTTCAATATGGCGCGCCTTGGTGTGAAAGGGCGTGATTCGAAACGGCGGCTCATCCGGGTTAAAAACCATGCGCGGATGGGGCTCAAAAGTCAAAACTCCCCACGGAACTCCCTGTTCGTGAGAGTACTTGCCCGCTTGGTTGATCACTTCACGGTGACCCCGGTGGACGCCATCAAAATTGCCAATGGCGATGGCACCATAGCGGTGATCTTCCAGCAGGTCATAATAATGTCGGTATATGCGCATGCGGCGTGGAAATTGTCAGTGCAACCCTTATGGGTCAAGTACAAATTAGCAATAATCCAAGGAATATCTTTATTCCAGTTTTCTCGGCCTGCCCGTCGAATGCTTCCGACGTGTCTTGCGACGGATATCACGTACTAACTTCTCAGCTGGGTCTTTTGAACTCATCGATTTCTGCCTCATCTTCATTCCCCTCGGTCATTACGATGAACCAGAAATCTTCCTTTATGAAAACCCTTTAATATGTCCCAAGGGCGTTGATGTTAGACATACATGCAGAAAACGCCATCTGGATATTTTTTAATTTCAGCGTCAAGCTGCACGTCCCATCCTTCGTTGATATATACCTGGTTGTCATTTGCCGTCATGAAGATATCCACGGTGGTAAGTTCAGCCAGCTTATTAGCGGCTCGCAGCACACCGACGGACGGGCCAATAGTAAGTGATATGGAGCTGTTGCCATGTTCCTCGACCAGTTGGGAGATCACTTTTTCGTAGGCTTAATGCTCAGAATCGTCGTCGACGACATATAGCAATATCTCAATCCGATCCGGCTGGGCGGCGGTGCTAAGCGCGCTTAAGATAAATTCCAGAATGCGATCTGGCCGGCCTCACGTCGGGCAAATAAGAGTATATCATTGGATTGCGGTTCTCTCAGTTTGAGTGAGATTGGTTACAATAGTGCCCGCAAAGATCGAGGAAAATCAAGTGTGCTACGTGATCAGCTTTTGCTCTAGTGAGGGAGTTGTAACTCTTTAATTGGTAGTTTAGATTCATCGCCGAAATTAAGAACAACAAAAACGATCAGATGGGGTCATGCCGGGTGAATAAATCCGCAAAAATCCAAACCGCCGACGATATATTAGAAAGCCAAACCGGCGGCATGGATTATAAAGTGCCGACGCTTGATGGCGATTACCGCAAAGGCCTTGGCTCACTGTCACGAATTGCTCGCATGGCGACGCGGTATCGAGTGCAATTTCCGGTCGCCATTATTGCCGTCATCATTGCCGCTTTTTTTCAATTGTATATCCCGCGTTTTCTTGGCGAGGCGGTTGATAATGCGACCGGATTGCTAGGCGGTGCCAAGGCATCTCATGGTGCGGCGGAAGAAGCCTTATGGACGGCAGCAGGGCTACTAATTGGTGCCGCTATTTTGCGTGGCCTATTTACCATGCTGCACAATTATTTAGGTGAGGCGATTGGCCAGCGGACCGCTTATGAATTGCGGCTGGCTTATTTTGAAAAATTGCAGCGTTTGAGTTTTTCATATCACGACCGGGTGCATTCCGGTGATTTGATGACTCGTGGTATGTTGGATATCGAAGGTGTGCGCCGTTTTGTCGAGCACGGTATTTTACGGCCCATTCTGCTCATCATGCTGGTTGGCGGCGGCGGCTATATTTATATGAGCAGTGATGTTGTGCTGGGATTGCTGAGCTTGAGTTTTGTGCCTTTTGCGCTTTGGCGGGCTTCGGTTTTCCGGCTTAAATCGCGTGCTCTTTGGCGGATATTGCAGGAACAATTATCTCACCTCACGCGTATCATGGAGGAAAATCTCGGCGGTATCCGGGTGGTCCGCGCATTCGCTGGCCAGGATTTCGAAATTAAAAAATTTGATGATTCTTCGGCCAAGGCGCTGGCGATAGCGATCCAGCGGGTGAGTGTGCGCTACTCCAATACGTCGGTCATGACTTATGCCTATTTCCTGGCCATGGGGCTGGTGTTATTGGTTGGTGGGCAAAAAGTGCTGGATAATGAGGTGACGGTCGGTGACTTGACGCAGTTTCTGGCCTTTATGACGGTGCTGCAAATGCCGATCCGCCAAACTGGCATGGTCATCAATGGTATTGCCCGGGCATCGGTTTCGGGCGTGCGGCTGTTCGAAATTTTGGATATCGAACCAGCTGTCCAGGATAGAGAGGAGGCCCAGAATCTCGAAATGAAAGACGGCGTATTACGATTTGAAAATGTGTCTTTTTCTTATACTGGCTCGCCCGAAAACGATCCAGGTGATGCGACGATCAGAAATATAAACTTTGAGGTGCGAGCTGGGCAGACCATTGGCATTGTTGGCCCGCCGGGCAGTGGCAAATCGACCATCGCCCATTTGATCCCACGGTTTTACGATGTCACGACTGGGCGCATTACCATCGATGGCCAGGATATTCGCGACGTGACCTTGGATAGCTTGCGTGCTGCCGTCGGCGTTGTCCAGCAGGATACCTT
>CAJWIB010000030.1 GCA_913041095.1 uncultured Rhodospirillaceae bacterium
TTATTGTCATTTACGCCTTTGTGGTTGTCACACCAATTTTATCGCTCTTGGGTTTGCCCGTGTCGGCCGGCAATTAGACCAGCTCAGCGCAAGCGATCCCAATTTTCTTAAACGGGCTTTCAAATCAGTCGATGATTACGGTGCCGACAGGCCTCCGGTAGCTCACTGCCGATGAAGGGCTCTCGACCTTGCCAGCCAGCCCGCTGACATTGCTCAGAAAAGAAAACCGGACACAAGTAATTGATCGCGTCGCAGATCACATCTTGGAAAGTTTCAATAACGGTACGTTTACGACCTAAGGTTATCAGTTGCCGGGGCTGGTTCTGGCGCTGTAGCAGTTTCCTTAATCGGCAGATGCAGCAGCGCGGAAATGACCCCCAAGGCGATAGAAAACTGCCAAATCAAATCATAGGACCCGGTCGTATCAAACAACCATCCACCCAGCCAAACTGAGGTGAATGATCCCAATTGATGTGAGCAGAAAACGATTCCGGCCAGGGTCGCTAAATATCGCAGGCCAAAAAGTTGTCCAACGAGCGCGTTGGTCAGTGGCACAGTTGCCAACCACAGGAAACCAATCATAAAGCAGAAAATCAGCACCGAAGTAACCGAAATAGGCATTGCCACAAATATTGCGAAAACAACCGCACGCAGGAAATAAAGCGTACTCAGGAGATATTTCTTGCTGTAGTGGTCACCGAGATAACCAAAAAGAAAAGTACCCGCCAAATTAGTTATACCTATCGTGCTGATTGCTGTACCCGGCAGCCATGCGGGCATATCAAGGGTCTCCAAGTATTTGGGGAAATGCGCCATGATAAACATGACATGAAAACCACAAACAAAAAAACCGGCGGTCAAAAAGAGATAGCCCGAATGCTGACGTGCCCGGTCCAGTGTTTGCAACAGCGTTTCCGCCTGTTGTTTGGCCGCGGAGTGATCACTGGTCTTGCCTCTTAAAAAATAAGCCAGCGGCATGATCAAGACGATCATAGCACTTAAAATTACTAGCGCACCGACCCAGCCAAAGTTAATAATATTAAACTGGGTTAATGGTACCAATAGAATCTGGCCGCCGGTGCCAACGGAAGATCCGATGGCAAAAAACAGCGTCCGGCGGCTTTCCGGTACATTGCGGGCAATCACCGAAAGCATCACCGCCCAGGTGGTACCGGACCCGGCAATGCCTATCAAAATTCCCGCACTTGCATGTAACTCCCAAACCGAACTGGCATTGGCCAGCCAAATTAGTCCAAGCGCCGTGCCGACGGCACCAACGGCAATAACCCGCCCGGAACCAAACTTATCGGCAATCGCGCCGACAAAAGGTTGAGAGACGCCCCAGAGCAAATTTTGCAATGCCAGGGATAAGGAAAAAGCCGATATGCCGATACCAAAGGCTTGTTGGATGGACCCCTGAAAAAGTCCAAAACTTTGCCGAATGCCCATGGAGAACAACAAAACCATGCTGGCGCAAAACACGATAAAGATAACTTTGCCGCTTACTCTTTCCGTCACCTTGTTCTCCTGAGAAATTTGTTTGCTACCCAAACGAATTTGTAAACTGTATCCCGCAGAGACCGGTTAAGCAAACGCAGGATCGTTCACTGATTTGTTACGAGTCGAAAGGTTTGAAATATCTAACGATTATTTCTTATGAGTTTTATTAGAAAATTTGGTGACCGAAGTAACTTGGCCTAATTACTCAACTGTTGAGTAATTAACACAAATTCACCGTGGAGTAGTTTCGTTAGTATGCATTAACGAGACCGAAAAAGACCCCATCACCGCATACCCCTGTTTCATCGTTACAATTCGAACTCCTGCCCTCATCGTTCCCCCATATTCCGGATACCAGCAATTCCTCCACGATAAGATTACCGAACTGCATGAGAGTGGTTTGAGTTATCGTAAAATTGTTCAGTGGTTAAAATAGAAGGGATATAAAACCTCCAAAGGTAAGAGGTTTTATGGTAACCAGGTTTATTCCAATTTGAAACGTATGAGATAGAGACGGGACAGAATCACAAAAAAGTAATTGCTAGAATTTGGACCGCTGAGCATCAAATTGGTGGATCATATCGAATCCCAAGAGCAACCATTTTTGCTAAATAAAAAATGAGTGTATTTTATTGGTTAGTCACGCCGTTCTTTGGCAAAACTTGAGCAAAATTGCAGATTAATAATCGTTTATATCTGCCTTTCCTTTTTTGCCTTTTTTAACAAATAATCTAATTGCTCCTAAGGCGATCAATGACAACAAAGCATAATATAAAAGAATATCCCGCCAAGTTTCGAAAAAAATGAAGTCTACTAAGATCATACTTCGGTCAGTGAAAATTAAAATTGCAATTAACAGGGCTGCAATCCCGAACGGCAGTAAAATAAACCCTAAAAAAATGTCTGCAATGATAATGACTAACCCCAATATAATCCAAACATAGGGTTGAAAAATCCAATAGGGAAATGAAAGGTAAATATTCATTCTATTTCTTTAGGGTTTCCAGAATTGTTTGTATAGATCCGATCACACCAGTTATATCTGTCGGGACAATGACGGTTTTAGAATTTTCAGATGATGCTATTTGAGATAACCCTTCCACTTGTCTTTTCATAATTTCAAAATTAATAGCGGGTTGACCATTTTCCGAAATTGCCTGAGCAAGCAATCTCGTTTGTTCGGCGTTTGCTTTTGCTTCAATTTCAATTGCATAAGCGTCAGCCTCAGCTCTGACACGAACAGCTTCAGCTTCTTTTTGTGCCGTGTAAAGTTGTGCATCCGCTGCTAATTCTTTTGACCTCTTGTCGCCCTCCGCCTCAGCAATAGCAGCTCTTCTCTGTCGTTCGGCATTTAACTGCTGCCTTTGCGCGTCTTTTGTCGTATCGTCAATTATAACATCTGTTATTTCCGTACGTGTTACCTCGACTCCCCAAATTTTTGCAGCGATTTGTAAATTTTCTGCGATTTCAGTATTCATACTTTCGCGCGAAGATTGCAGCGCGTCCAGTTCGAGCCTTCCTGCTGCAGAACGAATTATTGAGGTAGCTGATGTATGCAAAGCATTATCTACATCCTCTATACGGTAAACCGATGAAGCAGCTTCAACGATTCGATAAAAAACTGTCGCTTCTAAAACAACTTCCACGTTATCTTTGGTAATAACTGATATTTTAAATTCAGGTAGTTGGCGTTCAAGAATGGAAATTTTGTGCCTAACCACATCGAGAAAAGGTACTATAAAATTTAAGCCAGCAGCTAAAGTCTTCGTATATTTACCAAATCTTTCAACAATAAATACTCGGGACTGAGGTACCACTCTTATTCCACGCCAAATTAAAATGATCGACAGAACGAGTATGAGTATTGTTGTAAGCGAACTCATCGCAATCATATTTTCCATGATGCTCTCCTCTCCACCCAAATTCTCAAAGAACCTTAATCAAAGAGTAAAAAACATTATAGGTTAAGAAAAATGCAAAGAAAAAGAATTATAATGGTAAAGGAAATAATAATCACGTGCTTTGGAAACTACTCCTTTACAACTTTCTAAATTTCAGCCGTCGATCATATTCATTACTTTAGAATTGTTATTTATCGACTATCGATTAATTATTGGTCAGTGTTGGAGCTCGGCCAGATTCTCAAAATGTTTAAGGGCGTCAGCGTTGGCGAGCGCCTCCTTATTCTTAATCGGGCGGCCTTCAACAATATCACGAACCGCCAGCTCAGTGATTTTACCGGATTTGGTGCGCGGGATATCCGCGACAGCGATGATCTTGGCCGGCACATGACGCGATGTACAATTCTGGTAAATACGTTGCCGAATAGCGTCTTGGAGTTCATCGGTAAGCTCATGACCGTCCCGCATGACAACAAACAACACGACACGAGTATCGGCGTCCCACATCTGACCGATACAGAGACCCTCTATCACTTCATCGAATTGTTCGACCTGGCGGTAAATTTCGGCTGTACCAATACGCACACCCCCCGGATTGAGCGTCGCATCGGAGCGGCCATAAATGACCATGCCGCCCCGCGCCGTCAATTCAACCCAATCACCGTGACACCAGACATTGGGGTAGTCCTCGAAATAGGCGGCTTTGTATTTTGCGCCATCATTATCCGCCCAAAAACCCACTGGCATCGATGGGAACGGTTTGCTGCAGACCAGATCGCCGGCCTCTTCGCGCAGGGATTTGCCGTCATGATCAAACACATCGACAGCCATGCCGAGAGCCCGGGTTTGAATCTCGCCCCGCCAAACTGGTGCCACAGGGTTGCCGAGCACAAAGCAGCCAATGATATCCGTGCCACCTGAGATTGAAGCCAAATGAAAATCTTTTTTGATCTTCTCATAAACAAAATCGAAACTCTCGGGGACCAAGGGCGAGCCAGTCGACGCCATGGCTTTAAGCTTTTCAAGATTGTGGGATTTTGCCGGCTCTAGCCCGGCCTTTTTCACCGCATCAATATATTTGGCCGAGGTGCCGAACAACGTCATGCCTTCGGCCTCGGCAAAATCAAATAATACATTACCGTCAGGATAAAATGGTGAACCGTCATAGAGTAATAGTGTCGATTGACAAGCAAGACCCGAAACCAGCCAGTTCCACATCATCCAGCCGCAGGTGGTGAAGTAAAATACCCGATCACCGGGCTTTTCATCACAATGCAAGAGATGTTCAGAGAGATGCTTGAGCAATGTCCCGCCAGCACCATGGATAATACATTTAGGTACGCCGGTAGTGCCGGAAGAATACATGATGTAAAGCGGATGATTAAAGGGCAGCCGGGAAAAGGTAATATCATGAGCTTTGAAATCGGCAATGAAATCATCCCACAACACTGCATTGGGCACATCTTCGATAGGCGGAAATTTGCGTGAGTAAGGCACGATCAGCGTTGTTTCAACACTCGGTAGTGCTGCCAAAACTGAAATCACCTTTTCAAGATTATCGTGAGATTTGCCGTTATAAAAATAGCCATCACAGGCAATGACCAGCTTGGGTTCAATTTGACCAAAGCGGTCAAGCACGCCCTGGACACCAAAATCCGGTGAACACGATGACCAGATCGCGCCGATGCTATTGGCTGCCAGCATGGCGATGATGGTTTCCGGCATATTAGGCATGTAAGCGCCAACCCGGTCACCGGCGGCCAGCCCCGCCGCCAGCATGGCTTGTGCCAACCGGGAGACTTCATTGTACAACTCCCCATAGCTAAAACGCTTCTTGACTTGATCTTCGCCCCAAAAAACCAGCGCGTCGGCATTATCGCGGCGACGCAGCAAATTTTCGGCATAGCTTAGCTTGGCTTCCGGAAACCATACGGCACCCGGCATTTGATCCGGATTTTCGAGCACGACTGTGCCCCAGGTTTCAGCACTGACACCAGAAAAATCGATCAATGACTGCCAAAACTTTTTGCTTTGCTCAATGGAGAATTTATAGAGCCCCTCAAAATCACCGATACTGGTGCTCCAGTCGTCTTCGGCAGTCTCAATAAAAGCCGTGATATTGGTTTGGCAAACCCGGTCTTCTGACGGCTGCCACAAAATATTAGTGTCCTGATCGCTCACGATTGTTTCCCTGGTAAGGAAATTAGTTGGCAGAATTATAGACAATCCTGCCGCTATTACCACACCCTCAGCGATGCTTTCGGTTTTCAATCCCGCCCGTTTGATATATCGATTAGGCCAATGAGTAACGAGACCCCATGCTAGACCGCGTGCAATCCTCCTTTCAGAAACTCCCCCTAAACATTCGTGGTGGGATTTGGATGATATTAGCTGGCGTCTTTTTCACTTTTCTAGGCGTCATGGTCCGCATGGCCAACAAAGAAGTTCACGTGCTGGAAATTGTCTTTTTCCGCTACTTCATTAGCCTGTTGATTATGGCACCTTGGATGATGCGGCGCGGTCTTAGTGGATTACGCGGCAACAATCTGCCACTGTTGGGCGCTAGAAGTGTCTCCAGCTATATCGGAGCGATGTTGTGGTTTGCCTCGATTATATTTCTGCCCTTAGCTGAAGCAACGGCGCTCGGTTACACCATGCCGCTTTTTGTCACTCTCGGAGCGGTGCTGTTTTTGGGCGAAATTGTGCGTAAGCGGCGCTGGTGGGCTTTATTTGCCGGGTTTGCCGGCACCTTGATCATTTTGCGGCCCGGCATTGAGGTGGTAACCTGGCCAACCATATTTGCCATTGGCGGCGCGGTCTTCATTGCCTGCTCAGCCCTAATGGTAAAAGTGCTGAGCCGCAGAGATTCCCCCGACACCATCGTTTTGTATATGTCCGTCTTTTCAACACCCCTATCATTGGTCGCCGCAACCTTTGTCTGGGTAACACCGTCGCTGGAGACTTTATTGTGGCTAATCGGGATCGGTACGGCCTCGACTTTAGCCCATCTCGCCTATACCCGTTCCTTTGCCATCGCCGACGCATCTGCCGTACTGCCGTATGATTATTTACGGTTGCTGATGGTAGCCGCTGTTGGTTTTGCGATTTATGGTGAGGTGCTTGATTTTTGGACCTGGATTGGTACAGCCGTCATCGTCGGCTCGACTTTCTATATTGCCCGGCGCGAGGCCATCACGGCAAAAAAATCAGCAACCGAACTGAGCTCGGCTTCACCCCTCCAGTAATTTTCTGACTTTTTGCTGCAAGACCGGCAATAACTCAGCTTCAAACCACAGGTTCTTTTTAAGCCACGCCGTGGTGCGCCAAGATGGATGCGGCGTTGGGATCATTGCGGGTGCAAATTCCTGCCAATGACGCACGGTTTCGGTCAGGGTTTTTTTGTTTTGCTCCGCCAGATAATATTTTTGCGCATACATGCCGACCAGCAAGGTAAGTTCAATATCCGGCAAACCAGCCAGGATTTTTTCGTGCCAGGCTGGCGCACATTCAGGCCGGGGCGGATTATCGCCACCGCGCTCAAGCCGGCCCGGATAACAGAACCCCATCGGCATAATGGCAATCTTGCTGCCGTCATAAAAAATCTCGCGGGTCACTCTCAGCTAGTTCCACAACCGGTCACCAGAGGGATCGCTCCACGGGATGCCGGTCTCGTGCACCTTGGTGCCGGGGGCTTGGCCGATGATCATAATCTTAGCTGAAGACTTAGCCACCACTGTAGGACGTGGTCCCAACGGTAAATCAGGCGCGCAGATTTCACAGGCGCGAACTTCCATTAAAAGATCATGCAATTTATTTTTTTGCGATACCATATTTTAAGAGCTCGACGACATAGGCTGGAATGAGATCACTGGCCGGTCCATAGCGCGCTTCGGCAAAAATTGTCGCCCCTTCGGAAGGCTCAAGATTGAGCTCGATGGTATGGGCTAAGCCATGCGAACGTGCATGCTGGACAAATCCAGCCGCCGGATAGACATTGCCCGAGGTGCCAATCGAGATAAACAGGGCGCAATCTTCGAGCAGGTCGTAAATCCGGGCCATCTCTAATGGCATTTCACCGAACCAAACCACATGCGGGCGCAGCCGGTTAATCTCAACGCAATCGGGACAGCTTTCACCCTGGCCAAGATCATCCTCGCACGGGCTCACGCCACCACAGGCGCTGCAACGTGCTTTCAAAATTTCACCGTGCATATGGATTAGATTCACCGATCCGGCTGCTTCGTGGAGGTTATCAATATTTTGGGTGACGATGGTGACTTTGCCGCCGGCCTTATCCGGCCATTCTTTTTCGAGCCGTGCCAGCGCATCATGAGCGCCATTAGGTTTAATATTCCCACCAAGCAGCTGGCGGCGGCGGGCATTATAAAACCCTTGGACTTTTTCCGGATCGCAGCGAAAAGCTTCTGGTGTGGCGACATCTTCGATGCAGACTTTCGACCAAATGCCGTCTTCGTCGCGAAAGGTATCAAGGCCGGATTCTTTCGAAATACCGGCGCCGGTTAAAATAACAATGTTTTGAACACGCTGTTCCATATAGAGTATGGGACAGTGGGAGACGGTCGTGGTCAAGGTTCTTTTTATCTGTATGGGAAATATTTGCCGCTCGCCGACAGCGGAAGGCGTGTTCCGGTCGATTGTCAAAGACGCCGGATTGAGCGACGAGATTAAAATAGATTCGGTTGGTACCGGGTCGTGGCATGTTGGCGATCCGCCTGACCGGCGGTCACAAGAAGCGGCGGCGCGGCGCGGCATTGATATCTCACACCAACGTTCAAGGCAAATTAGTCAGGATGATATTGCCGAATTTGATTATCTGGTCGTCATGGATCGCAGCAATATTGATAATCTCGATCATCTGGTTCCCACTAATATGATGCAAAAAATTTACCTTTTTTTGGAATTTGCCCCTAGGCTTAACCACTCTGATGTTCCGGACCCCTATTATGGCGGGCCAACCGGATTTGATGTTGTGCTTGATCTGATAGAAGAGGCTTCTAAAGAATTACTAGCCCATATCCGTAAAATCGATCTCTGAAATGGCGACTGGCCTTCAAGGTACGATCGCCGCTCTAACCGGTAAATCTCCCAGCCAGTTGTCTTCTTTGTCCAGTGGCAGCATTGCCGACGTTTATAAATTAAGCTTCCCCGGCGATACGCCAATTGTCGCCAAGCTCAGCAGTGGTCTTGAGCTGGAAGCACGGATGCTAAATTATCTGCAAGAACACTCGGATTTGCCGGTGCCGCAAGTTATCCACGCTAACGAAAGTCTATTATTGATGAGTTATCTGCCTTCCGGTAGCGCGCTCAACCTACCGGCGCAAATTCATGCAGCGGATTTACTGGCGGCGCTGCATGGAATTACCGCCACCAAATTTGGATTTGAGTGGGACACGTTGATCGGCGGGCTGCATCAGCCCAATCCGCAATCTGAAAATTGGCTGACGTTTTTTCGTGATCACCGGCTGATCTATATGGGCCAACTCGCTGTGGATAAGGGCCGTTTGCCATCGGGCCTTTTCTGTCGCCTGCGCGAGTTTTGTGATCAACTGGATAAATGGCTGAATGTACCATCAGCACCGGCGCTTATTCACGGCGACATGTGGGGCGGCAATGTGTTGGCCCAAAAAGGCCAGATTACAGGCTTTGTTGATCCGGCAATTTATTATGCCGATGCTGAAATTGAACTAGCCTTTTCGACACTATTTTCGACTTTCGGCGATGACTTTTTTAGCCGCTATCAGGAACACCGCCCGCTGGCACCAGGATTTTTCGAGGAGCGGCGTGATATTTACAATCTCTACCCCCTCTTGGTTCACGTTTGCCTGTTCGGCGGGTCTTATATTAATTCGGTCGATGCCATCCTCAAACGCTTCGGAATTTAATAAATAAAGTGTACCTGGTACACTTTTTTAGGTGAATAAGGTGAGTACACCGGTGTAGCTATAAAGCCGGTTATTGGATATTTCACCATTAGCATACATGCCAATCACCGGCACATCACCGAGCACACTTTGAACGATTTGCATTTCGGCATTGTCTTCACCAAACATATGGGGGCCACGGGCAACACAGGAAATATAGAGCCCGCCTTTAATAGAATTGCCGGAGCGATGTTTAAGCCCCGCCACCATTTTGGCAAGATCTTGCTCGGCAGCGTTAACATCACGGCTGACAAACATTAAGTGATCACCGTGCTCGACTGGTGCGGCGATAGCCAGCACTCCTTCATCCGTATCAACACCGATCAAATTTCGCACGATGTAGTCACCGGTATCGGAGCCGACAACCGGTAGAGCAACATGGATATAGCCGGCGACCTTTTGTAAATCGCGCGCCAGGACATCACCAATATCTTCCTGAAATACTTCGATCACCCCGCGGCCATCAAGACCAATGACAAAGTTTTCGCTGCACTCGGTTATTTCATGGACCTCACCAATCGGCCGGCAACCTTGGCTCAGTGCCGTCGTCACTTGAATCTTGGGGTTAAATATTATTCCCGACACACCGCCACCGGTAACTTCATTGGCAATATGATGTTTGGGTGTTGCACAGGTTGTGAGTCCGCCAATCAGATAACCTCCAGATTCATTCGCGATATCGTCAATAATATCAAGTACCTCGGAATTGGTGCAATCGGCATGTAGCAGCACCAATGGCGGGCCGCCTAGATAATTGTCATTCACTGGCTCATTGTCATATTCCAGCAAATCAACCGCGTCGATGGTCGGCATGATATCAAACGCCTCTTCAGGTATATCAGCCGTCATAACGGCGATCGCCGACACATCAAAATATTCATGCCCCATCGCGCAAATGCCGAGGCCTGCACTGCCGACCCATTGATCAATTCCCGTTTCGTCTTTCAAAGCTTTGAGTACGTCGGATAAATGCAGTGCCACAATATCGGTGACATAGACAAATCCCAGCCTCGCCTGGGGATTTGGCGCCAGCTCCCGCAGGCAATCATCAAGCGCGGATTCCCAATCAGTGTTTTGCGCATGGGCGACTTGAAACATATTATCTGTTTTCCTAATACACGAGCGGCTATCTTACTAGCTTGACCACCATCGGCAATATGCGTTTTACAATCTCATCGACGCCACGCGGATTGGGATGAATGCCATCTGCCTGGTTCATCTCCGGACGCGCGACGACGCCGTCGAGAAAAAACGGATATAGCGGGATTTTAAACCGTGCCGCAAGTTCTGGATAAATGCGATTAAACTCGCTGGCGTATTCCTTACCAAGGTTAGGCGGCGCCCTCATTCCGGCCAATAGCACACGGGTGCCGCTTCGCTGCAAACGCTGTAATATATTCTTCAGATTAGCGCGTGAGAGAGTGGGTTCGATCCCGCGCAAGCCATCGTTTGCACCGAGTTCCAATAATATCGCGTCAGGCTTATCGGCCAATGCCCAGGCAAGCCGCGCTTTTCCGCCAGAGGTTGTATCACCGGAAACGCTGGAAGCGACAACCTGCACGTTCACACCGCTTTGTTTGAGAGCCTGGGTCAGCCTCGTGGTAAATGAGTCGGATTTAGGCAAGCCGTAGCCTGCTGACAAACTGTCGCCAAAAACCATCAATTTGATGGTTTCCGCAGCTTGAGACGGAACTATGGCCCACTGGGTTAGTGAAAAAAATATCGCGAGGAATACCCCCAACAACCAAAAACGGCTTGTCGAGTTGTGAGAAAGCAACTTATGAACTAAATGAAAAAGAAACATGAGTTTAATATATGTCCGAACCACGCCCGAATTCAAATCTAACCAATGGTGCTGCTGTTTATTTGCAGGACGTTCATCTTTCGCTCACGAGCGCGGCGGGAGAGGTGAATATACTGCGCGGTATTTCTCTGGCGGTTGATCAAGGGGAAGCTGTCGGCATTATAGGTCCATCCGGGGGTGGCAAATCTACCATGATGATGGTGATCGCCGGGCTTGAGCGGGTATCTTCCGGCCAAGTTGAAACAGCGGGCATAGATTTAGGTCAAATGGATGAAGATGAGCTAGCGTTGTTTCGCCGTGACAATGTCGGTATTGTCTTTCAAGACTTTCATCTTATCCCAACCATGACGGCATTAGAAAATGTTGCCGTGCCATTGGAATTTGCCGGTATTGAGGATGCTTATGAGCGCGCGCGGGATCGCTTGGCTGCTGTTGGCCTTGATCACCGGTTGGAACATTATCCCGGTCAACTTTCAGGCGGTGAACAGCAACGGGTCGCTCTCGCCCGGGCTTTTGCGCCCCACCCGGCTATCTTGTTGGCCGATGAGCCAACCGGAAATCTTGACGGTAAGACCGGCCAGGTCGTCATGGATTTACTATTTGAGCTCCATGACACTGCCGGCACAACATTGATGCTGATCAGTCATGACCGGTTATTGGCCGAGCGCTGCGACCGCATTATCACCCTCGCTGATGGTAAAATTACCGATGGAGTTGAAGCGTGAACGGTCCAATGACAAAAAAGGGGAACCAATTCGCCCTAGCGCGCAAACTGGCCAGGCGAGAACTCCGCGGCGGTCTCAAGGGTTTTCGCATTTTTGTCGCCTGCCTAGCTTTGGGCGTTGCCGCCATTGCCGGCGTCGGCAGTCTCTCTGAATCGATTGAGCGCGGCCTCCAGCGGGACGGCAAAAAACTCCTTGGCGGTGATATTGCACTACGTCTGCTGCATCGGCCAGCCGATAAAAATCATCGGGCACATTTCCAAGCCACCGGCAAAAGCTCCGAAACAATTGAAATGCGAGCGATGGCGAAAGACACCAAACCTGCCGGTAAACGCACATTGGTTGAACTTAAAGCCGTCGACAACGCCTATCCTTTGATTGGCAGCATGGCGCTCAAAAACGGGCTGGTGTTAACTGACGCTCTTCAAAAACAAAATGGTTTGTGGGGAGCCGTCGCCGAAAGTAATCTCCTGACTAAATTGAAACTCAGAATCGGCGATACCATCAAAGTTGGCGAGAGCAAATTCCATCTTACCGGCATCATTGAAAAAGAACCTGACCGGGTCGCCAATGTCTTGAGCTTTGGTCCGCGGTTGATGATTTCATCGGCTGGCCTGGCCGCTACCGAATTGGTGCAGCCCGGCAGTCAGATCCGATACCGCTACCGCGTTGTTTTGCCGGAAGATCAAAGTGCCAGCACCTGGAGCGAAAACCTCAAATTAAAATTTCCAAAAGCCGGCTGGCGCATACGAAATACCGAGCAAGCTGCCCCCGGCTTGCAGCGCTTTATCGATCGCATGTCTCTGTTTTTGTCCTTTGTTGGCCTGACAACTTTGCTGGTCGGCGGTGTTGGTGTCAGCAACGCGGTTGCGAGTTATCTTGACAGCAAGGTCAAGGTGATAGCGACCTATAAATGCCTGGGCGCTGCTAGCGGTTTGGTGTTTCGGATTTATTTTTTGCAAATTGCCGCGCTGGCCGGACTCGGTATTTTAATCGGGCTGTTGTTTGGCGCAATTGTGCCAATTATCTCTATCGTCGCCTTGGAGGGCGTGTTGCCGGTTAATCCTGAGCCTGGTCTCTATCCATTGCCGCTGATCACGGCGACTGTTTTTGGCGCCCTGATCGCTCTGACCTTTGCGCTCTGGCCGTTAGCCCGGGCGCGGGAAATCCCGGCAGCCAATTTGTTCAGAGACAAAGTTCAGCCCGCCCATATTAAGCCAAAACGTAAGTTCCAATTCGCTGTAATTCTCGGCGGATTGCTGCTGGCGGCGCTAACCATTGCCACCGCCAATGACCGTTGGTTCGCCATCTGGTTTGTCGCCGGAACGGGGTTGGCGCTGATACTATTACGCGGTGCCGTAAGTTTACTCACTTATTATGCAAAAAAAATCACCGGTGTTAAAAATACCGAATTGCGCTTGGCGCTCTCGAACCTGTACCGCCCGGGTGCTGTGACCCCCAGCATTGTCTTATCATTGGGACTTGGTCTCGCCGTCTTGATCGCCATTGCGCTGATCGAGGGCAATCTCAGCCGCCAGGTAAAAGAACGGCTGCCAGTGATGGCGCCGGCGTTTTTCTTCATCGATATTCAACCGAGCCAGACCATCCGCTTTGATCAGACCGTCACCAGTGTTCCCGGTACCGGCGATTATAAACGCGTCGCCTCGCTCAGAGGCCGCATCGTCAAAATTGCCGGGGTGCCGGTTGAGCAGGTCGATATTTCACCCGGCGTCGAATGGGCGGTGCGCGGTGATCGCGCCCTGACTTACGCTGCTACACCTGCCGAGGGCACTGAAATTGTCGCCGGCAAGTGGTGGCCGGAAAACTACAGCGGTCCACCGCTAATATCTATAGATGCCAATCTCGCCCGAGGCTTTGGTATCGGGCTCGGTGATAATTTGACGCTCAACATATTGGGTCGGGAAATTAAGGCCAAGATCACCTCTTTGCGAAAAATTGATTGGCGGTCTATCCGCTTTGATTTCGCCATTATATTTGCGCCGGGCACTTTGGAAGCTGCGCCCCATAGCCATATCGCTGCCATCCAGGCGCCAAAAGAGCTTGAAGACAGAATTGAGAAAGAGGTTAGCGACCGGTTTAATAACATCTCGATCATTCGGGTGCGCGAAGCTTTACAAGCAGCGGCCACAATGCTGGATGGCATTGGGGCGGCGGTCAGATCAACAGCGGCGGTAACGATCCTGGGCGGCACGCTGGTGCTGGCGGGCGCCGTTGTAGCCGGCCGGCGGCAGCGCATTTATGATGCGGTGGTGTTTAAAGTTTTGGGTGCGACCCGGCGCACGATCTTAAAAGCTTTTCTGTTGGAATATGGCCTGTTGAGTGTTGTGACCTCCATCATCTCAGCGATTATCGGCTCCCTTACCGCTTGGGCTATCGTCGTATTTCTAATGGATATGAGCTGGGTTTTCATCCCAGCAGCCGTCTGGACCACCATAGCCATCTGCCTAATTGTGACGCTGATTATCGGCTTTGCCGGAACATGGTGGGCCT